>JAAGZR010000467.1 GCA_024206155.1 Aliivibrio sp. | reverse complement strand
ACTATTACTAAATTCTTATTATCAGTGTCAGAAAATTGAGAAGATGCCCATGCATTATCTGCATCACTAGTTGGAATATTCCAAGTAGGTTTATCTACATTAACTCCAAGCTCTTTTACAAAAGCGATTAATCCATCAAGTACATGCGGTTTTTGCGGTGAAGGCACTTTATAGTTGGTGAATAAGGTTTGAAAATCACTGCTACGCTTTTTGTCAAAGCCCAGTTTATATTTAGCTTTAATACCTAAAGTGGCAATACTTGCTCTTAATGCATATTGCATATGTAGAAGCGCATCAAAACGTTCATCTTTTAACGTATTCCAAAGCTGAGTATATCCCTTCCAACCAAGCTTTTTATCAAAAATTACGACATTGATATTAGGTAAATCACCAATTAAGTTGGCTTCCAGCTTTCCGGTGATCCATGTGATTTTTGTTTCTGGCCATTGTTTTTGAATCATCTGAACTGCAGCAATGGTATTACACACATCGCCAATAGCTGAGAGGCGTAAAATACACAGAGAATTAGGGGCAGAAGTGAATAAAGCCATAGAGATGTTAACCCAAGAAGAATGAGTTAGAATTATGCTATTAACGGTCATAAATGTAAAATGGCAGAACAAGAAAGAGACTAGAAACTATAAGAGCAGGGTTCAGGGCATTTAGCTTTTGCACTTATAGTTTCTAGAAGCGAAGCGATCTAGTTAGCGCAGCGTATAGTCTCTAATGTTTAATATTGGAGTACCTGTAACATGCAAAAAATCCAAATAAAAAAACAAACCATTTGGTATGACGACTCAATCTTAACCGACTCGCCAGAGCAGTGCTGTGATCCCGACTATTGGCAACAACAAAATAAAGTGATTGGTTCAGCGCAAGGCCGTGGTACAACCTGGTTTGTTGCTTTAGATAAAATGGATGCAGCGTTACGTCATTATCGCCGTGGTGGATTGTTTGGAAAGCTAATTAAAGACCATTACATTTTCACTGGTTGGGAGCAAACACGCAGCTACCAAGAGTTTCAGCTACTACAAACGTTAATAAAAGCAGGCGTTAATGTTCCAAAACCAATTGCAGCTAAAGCCGTAAAACGAACGTTTTGTTACCAAGCAGATTTATTGAGTGAAAAGATCCCGAATGCACAAGATCTTGTTTCTATCTTGCAAGAAAAAGCATTATCAAAAGAGATTTACCAAAAAATTGGTAATGAAATCCGAAAAATGCATGCGGCCCAAGTCAATCATACCGATTTGAATATACACAATATTTTGATTGATAATAACGACAAAGTTTGGATTATTGATTTTGATAAATGCTATCAACAGAAAGGTGATGATTGGAAGCAGGGGAACTGGAATAGATTGAAGCGCTCGTTTATCAAAGAAGTGGGTAAAAGAAATATACATTGGAATGAAGAAGAGTGGACCAACCTAGAAAGTTAATCCACACTATTTCTATATTAAGGTTAGTGTATTAGCAATTGCACCAGAGTTTGCAGCAATAAATCGTTTTGCATTTTGACCCATCAATTGAGCTTGTTCTGGTTGGGTAAGTAATGCAGATAATAGCCCCCCCAATGCATCAGAAGAGGTTACTACCTTGGTAGCCTCTTCTTTGATTAATGTCTCTGTGATCTCTAGAAAATTATAATAACTTGGACCAGTAATTGAGGATTTAGCTAACGCTGCAGGCTCAAGTAAATTATGCCCACCTACCTTATCCCCAAGTAGGCTTCCGCCCATAAAACACACATCTGATGCGCCAATTAATGTCAGCATCTCACCCATCGTATCTCCTAGATACACTTGAGTATCAGAAGATACAATTTGGTTTGACGTCCGTTTAATACAGTTAAAGTTTGATTCTTGGCAAAGAGCAAACACCGAGTTAAATCGCTCAGGGTGACGAGG
This sequence comes from Aliivibrio sp., assembly GCA_024206155.1. Classification (GTDB taxonomy): domain Bacteria; phylum Pseudomonadota; class Gammaproteobacteria; order Enterobacterales; family Vibrionaceae; genus Aliivibrio. Next base: position 1,073 of record JAAGZR010000467.1, on the reverse strand, counting down.
AACGAGAATCAACAAAGCATTTGGAATAGAAGACAATAATACCTTATGTGCTGCTAAGATTTGCTCATCTTCTCCTTTATGGGTGCTAGCCGCGACCCAAATAGGGCGTTCACTTCCCAATAACTCTCGTAACTCTTGCCCTGAAGTCAGTATCTGTTCGTTAATCTCAATATCAAATTTAACAGAGCCAGTAACGTGTACTCGACCTTCATCAATGCCTAAAGCAATAAAGCGATCTGCATCATCTTGATACTGACAACAAACATGAGTTAAGTGCTTACCTAGTAAATTAAAAAGAGGTTGAACTTTCTTATAGCCTAAATAAGATTTCTCAGACAAACGGGCATTTAACACTGAAATAGGAATGCCAAATTTGGCCACAGTATGTAATGTATTTGGCCACAGTTCTGTTTCCATAATTAGCATTTTTTCAGGCTTGGTCGCTTTTAAAAAACCACGTACAGCAAAGCTAAAATCAATCGGCATATATCTGTGCTCAACCAAATCACCTAACTTTTCAATTTGCTCCGCACCCGTACTTGTTGTCGTGGTAACAAGAATAGTTTGTTCAGGGTTCTGTTTCTTTAAAGCTTTAATTATGGGGATAGCTGCAATGGATTCACCAACCGATACCGCATGAATCCAAATTGGACGTTTATTACTATTGAGGAGTGGTATTACCCCAAAATGTTCCTTCCAGCGAGGACCAAAAGGAGGTTTTCCTTCTTTCTTCTTATAGAGAGAATAAAGAAGGATTGGAGATATTAAAGTTAGCAGTGCCGTATAGAAAAATCGAATCATAGTAGTTTTGATAAAACATTACTTGAGTCTAATTCTTTCAAACACTTCAAATGCCCAAGTGGACACTCGCGTTTAAAACAAGGGCGACATTCAATATCAGTACTCACAATATCAACTTTTTCAGCCAGTGGTGGCGTGTATTTTGGTGACGTTGAACCATAAACGCCAATTACATGGCAGCCAACAGCTGCAGCAACATGCATTAAACCAGAATCGTTACTTACAACAGTTTTACAAGCAGCAAGTAAGTCAACCGCTTCAATTAAGCTTGT
>JAAGZR010000466.1 GCA_024206155.1 Aliivibrio sp. | reverse complement strand
TCTTGGCCATAAACTGTGTCACCTTCCCAGTGGCCAACTTCTGAGTTATCGTCAACAATTGTAGGCCGTTGAGAGATATCAACACGGTTAGGGATTAATCTTGCTCCAGCTTCTACACCTTTACGTAGTTTGTATTTTTTACCTTTTCGAGCAAGCATTCTTTGCCAATGCTCTCTTTTAACTGCATTGTAAATCGTACTGCAACATATTGTATTTTCTCTTTTTTCTTTACGCATCCGTCCTGATATCTGCTCTGGGCTCCAACCAAGTTGCAGGTATGTTTGAATGATTTTCTTATTCTTTTGGTCGCATTTTGTATGCTTAATTGAAAGTGTTCTTTTTTGAAAAGCATGCCTATGCGCTTGCTCGGCGGAATAACTTCCAGCAGGGCAACGTCGTAACTCCCTTGAAATGGAACCATTGCTCCGTTTTAATTTTTGTCCTATTTCCCGAGCAGAAATACTGTGTGTATTCCAAGCTTCAATCTGGTATCTTTCACTTAGTGTCAGTTGCTTATATTGGTGTCCCATGGGATTACCTTAGTTGATTGTGTGAGAGCTTGAAGCTTATAGGCAACTGACTCTCTAATCTATACCAAAGTGTGTCGGTTATTCTTGGGATCTAGGCAGCGATAGAACCATTCGATTTTTAGATGTAAAAGTAGGGTGGTTTTCCTTCTTCTTTGTTTCCTTTTGGTGTTC
>JAAGZR010000465.1 GCA_024206155.1 Aliivibrio sp. | reverse complement strand
CTCTCCAATCACCTCTGCCGTTAACTAAATCTTGTACAGCTCTTTTCTGTATACGCACATACTGAAGCTGAGTATTACCAAACTGGAGTATAATAAGACCAATTAAAGATCTTTGTTGTTGGCTAATTTTAGATGGACTACTAGACTGCTGGTTTTCTTCAGCTATAGCTCTAAAGTCGTTAAAAGCTTGCTCTTCCGCTGCTTTTCTGTCCATACCTTGTTCAACTAAGGCTTCAGTTCTATTTCTATAAAATGTAGCACCACCAGAAGCAATAGCAAAACTATCTGCATATCTAGTAAACACAAAACCTTTATTAAGTAAGTATGATATAGCAGCGTTAACCTTGTTTTTACTGCCTTCAACAGCATCAGCTATTTCAGATTCACTTACGTTAATTTTAAGACCGTCTCGTCTTTCAAGTAAGTAATCAGAGTTCATAAGAGTTAAGAAGTCACTCCAAAATTGTTTTTGGTTAGCAAACGCTTTACCTGCCTTTAATATATTATTATCACCCCAATTTATAAAGTTTACCGCAGATATGGTCTGTAATACTGCAGATCTTGTATTTAAGAACATTATAGCGCCAACAGAATTGTTCAACCAGTCTAATATACCGTCTGATACTCTATCGCCGCCAAGCGGTCTATTACTACCACTTTTCAT
>JAAGZR010000464.1 GCA_024206155.1 Aliivibrio sp. | reverse complement strand
TCTCGATACCAATTGCAGAATTTGACCAAGATTTTTAAGCTAAGTATCTGTAAGTCCAGCAATATTGAATTTGCAATCTTAAATGGTTGTAGGGCATGGGAAGTTGATTAAGCCATCTGAGATGCCAATGCTTTTCGTGATTCAGAGGTGTTGCTGTTCCATACTCATAAAGCTGGCAATACTGATTTCTTGTGTGACGAGCATCGATGTATTTTTCTTTTGCGCATTGACTCAAGGGCTTGATGAATATTCAGACTTTAAGGTGATTGAAAATAATAATTTTTGTAAACCTGCTTGATTTCGTGAGCATTGAGTATCACTCAGCGTTTGATTTGTTACTCCATCAGACTGTCATGTAGTATTCGGATAAGCAATCTAATTCCATCGTCTTTTTTTAAATGATCGAATGAAGGGATGCCGCTTTCTTTGAATTCTCTCAGATCATCTCTTAATTCTGGATGGAATTGACAAGTAAACGATCTGCGTGTCTGCCGAGTGTCGTAGTCTCTGTAGTTGATGCATGTAGCGGCAACTTCTGTGCATAGCCTCCCTTCAGCAGTTGTTGAACACAGTATCTCAATACTGCTTGGAAGGTTGAACAGCCAAGATAGTTCAGATATTACAAGCTGGTTCCTAGCTGGCAGAAGCGTTTGATAGAGATTGCGATAGGCCCAATTAGCAAATAATATAGCTTCTTCGTTAACTTCATCGGTATGGAACATAACAATATTTAGGTCCTTTTCGTGAGAGATTGATTCTTCAATTACGCCATCATATTCTTCTGCTGTTATTGCTTGAGCGGTCAGTAATTCGGCTAGTTCAAGGTCGGGATGGGGATTGGATTTTTCATAGTGAACGATTTCACAGTGACCCGCCTCCGGAACCTCATTAATCCCTACGGCAAATTCTGGATGATCCCAGCCCTCCGCGACGATTTTGTCGTCTTTTACTATTCTAAGTTTTGCGCCTAGGGTCTGAATTCTATTGCAGACTTGCTTTAAGGCATTTCTAGAATTAGGTTGATTGATTAGGATTTCATCAATCGTCTCCATGATTTCATAAGTTGCTTTTTTGATTAACCGTATGTGTGCTTGAGCGGCAAGCTGATGCCCAAGGCATATGAATATAGAGGGAGCACTTCTAAGTCGCCTGGATAAAATAAGTTCTTCACTTAAATAGAGGAGATCACTATGTGAGCAATTGGTATTTTCAAATGATTTGCTCTCGCGTACTGTTGGATGTCCGCCTTCAAACACAACAGCTAGAGAAGAAGTAAGAACATGAGCAAGTTTTTTTTTATCCATTAGACCTGATTTCCACAAAGGGAAAACGATTGAGTCACAATCGGCAATTCTCTGAGCAAGCCATGCAACATTGATAGAGGCTCTCACGGGTTCGCCAATCGTGTTGAATCCAACATGATCAGCAGGTTCGACAATGCAAATGGATTGATTGAATGAAAATGGAGTATTGAT
>JAAGZR010000463.1 GCA_024206155.1 Aliivibrio sp. | reverse complement strand
CTTATTGGCTTAATTCTTATCGGTAATAACCTTGTTAATATCCTCGCTTCTGCAATCGCAACTATTCTTGGTATGCGCCTTTATGGTGATTATGGTGTGGCTATTGCCACTGGTGTGTTAACTCTTGTCATCCTTGTTTTTGCTGAAGTCACTCCTAAAACCCTTGCGGCAATGTATCCTGAACGAGTCTCTTACAGCAGCAGTATCGTATTAAATGTTTTAATGAAGATACTTTCTCCTCTCGTTATTTTAGTTAATTTTATCACCAATGGTTTTCTTAAACTGTTAGGCCTTGGGGCTGACCATAATGATAAAGACAACCTGAGTTCAGAAGAGCTTAGAACCGTTGTGCATGAGGCTGGAGGGTTAATCCCGCGTCGTCACCAAGATATGTTAATTTCCATTCTCGATTTAGAGCATGTAACCGTAAATGATATTATGGTACCTCGCAGTGAGATCACGGGGATTGATATTAATGACGATTGGAAATCTATCTCACGTCAATTGGCTCATTCTCCTCATGGACGTATTGTCCTATACCGTGATCAAATCGACGAAGTCGTTGGCATGCTACGCTTACGAGAATCTTATCGATTAATGCTTGAGAAAAATGAATTTACCAAAGAAACCTTATTGCGAGCAGCTGATGAGATATATTTCATCCCAGAAGCAACGCCATTAAATACACAATTATTAAAATTCCAACGTAATAAAGAGCGTATCGGCTTAATTGTTGATGAATATGGTGATATTCAAGGCCTAATCACATTAGAAGATATTTTGGAAGAGATCGTTGGTGAATTCACTACCTCAATGGCACCAAGCCTAGCTGAAGAAATAACACCTCAGCCAGATGGCAGCTTTATGATTGAAGGCAGTGCTAATATCCGAGATATCAACAAAGGGTTAAAGTGGGATTTACCAACCGATGGACCAAGAACGTTAAATGGCTTGATTCTTGAACACCTAGAAGAAATACCTGAAGCTGAAATTAGTCTTGAAATTGACCAACACAATATGGAAATCGTAGCAGTAGAAGAAAATAAAATTAACTTAGTGAAAGTATTTCCAAGCCCTGAAGACAAATAATATTGATAAAAACCGCATTAGCTACAACTAATGCGGTTTTTTAGTTGTTAATTATTAGAATTAATCAACCGATAACTCTTTTAGCATTGAATCTGGTAACGCTAGTTCATCGTTTTTATTTACTCGAATACCTGATGCTAAAATAGTGCTCGCAATCGCTTTTGCTTCTTCTAATGAATGCATAGTGTAAGTACCACATTGATATTCATTAAGTTCTGGTATCTTATTTTGTGCTTCTACTTTTAAAACATCTTCCATTGATGCAATCCACGCATTAGCAACGGTTTGCTCTGCTGGCGTACCAATCAAGCTCATGTAAAAACCAGTACGACACCCCATTGGCGAAATATCTATAATTTCAACTTCTGCACCATTTAGATGATTACGCATAAAGCCTGCGTATAAATGCTCTAAAGTATGAATGCCTTTTTCAGATAATATATCTTTGTTTGGTGCTGTAAAGCGTAAATCAAACACAGTAATCGTATCACCTTTTGGAGTTTGCATTGTTTTTGCAACACGAACCGCTGGTGCTTCCATACGAGTATGATCTACAGTGAAACTATCTAATAGTGGCATATTCTAATCCTTTAATTTATAAAATGATGGCTTACCACCACCAACTACTTTGTCGTTCAAGTTCGGCTTTACATTGTTTTAATTGCCAGCCATACGTTTTTGCTTGAGATTCGACCTTACGAGCTATCTTAATCAATTGTGGTTTTCTTTGATAGCTTTTACGTTTATAACCACCACGACCCTCATGATAAGCAAGATATTGGTTATACGGGTCCCACTTTGAGATCCCTAATTGTTTTTGCGTACCATCAGTATACCAACCTATAAACATAATGGCGTCATCAAAGCTACTGCGAGATCCTCCACCAGTTGCTTCTTCATACTCTCCCCATACTGGGTCTTGAGCTTGCGCATAACCATAAGCTGAACTTGGGCGACTCCATGGGATAAACCCTAGCAATTGAGTTCTTGGTGGCCTTACCGTTGCTCTGAAGCTACTTTCTTGTTTCATAATAGCCATGGCTACATTTATTGGGGTTCCATATTCTTCAGTCATGTCTTTGGCGTCATCATACCAACCACTTTTCTCTCGAAAAATATCACATAAGTTGTCTTGTTTTGTTGGGGGAGCGGTCGCACATCCCGTTAATACTGAAAAAGTAACAGCAACAATGACTAATTTGTAATTCATAAATTCACTCAAAAAAAAGCACCGCTATCCATAGAATAACAGTGCTATAAATTTCTTATTAATAATTACTTTAAATAACTAAAGTAATTACTTAAATACTCAGAAAAAGAGAGCGTATCTTTCGCTTCAATGTCTTTCTGTGCTTGAATAGAACGCTCAACCTCAGCATCTAACTCTTCTTTGGTATAATAGCCATATTGATGATTAAGATGAGTTTCGCGGTGTTGAACCGCAAGGTCACACCCTATTTTACCAATACCACCACCTTTTTTCGTTTCTGCAAGTAAACGACCTGAGATGGTTAACTCTGGATCTTCAATCATTGCTATTAAACGTTGGTGAGTTTGTTGATATTCATCATCTCCATTCGCAGCGTCCATTTTTTTAGCTATAACCAGTAAATCATCAAATACTCGCTCAGCCCATGCTTTTTGAGTTAATCGTTCGCCTTGGCAACCAATCTTCAGTTCTAAGCCTGGTTTACGACCTTTTTCAATGATCTTATTCCAATTATCTTTCCAACATACCATTTCGCTGTCATTCATTGGTGCTGAATCAGTCAACACTGCCCATGTTAAGAATAAGTCTAAGAAACGAACTTGGTCTTTATCAACCCCTACAGGACTGAATGGATTTACATCTAATGAGCGAACTTCTATGTATTCTACGCCATCTCTTTCTAGTGCTTCTGATGGCCTTTCGCCATTTTTAGCAACACGCTTAGGTCGGATTGGGGCATACAGCTCATTTTCGATTTGCAGTACATTTGCATTTAATTGAACGTGCTTATCACCTTCTTTTAAACCAATTTTTGCAAATTCTTCTGATGGTGTACGTATTGATCTATTTAAACCATCAACGTACTCACTAACGCTGTTTAAACTGATTTTCAAATCACTTTGTGAATCATTGGTATAACCAAGATCACTTAATCGTAAAGACGTAGCATAAGGAAGATAAAGCGTATTCCCTAATGTTTCAAACTCCATTGCCGTTTCACGGCCTTGAATAAATGAACTACACAGTGCTGGAGACGCACCAAAGAAATATGGAATTAACCAGCCAAAACGATAATAGTTACGGATCAAACCAAAGTAAGCATCTGATACTGACTCTTTTCTTTCATTTTCAGATTGCTTACCAAACAATTCATCCCAAAACTCTGTTGAGAATGAAAAGTTAAAATGCACGCCCGAGATCACCTGCATCACACTACCATATCGGCGTTTTAGTCCTTCACGGTATGTTGTTTTAAGCTGCCCTACATTTGATGAGCCATACTGCGCAAGTGTAATATCGTCGTCATGAGTAACAAAGCATGGCATAGAGAGTGGCCAAAGCTTTTCTTCACCCATGTGTGAAACCGTATAATGATGCACATCTTCAAGTTGTTGGATTACCGTATCTACGTCATTCGATACAGGTGTAATAAACTCTAGTAAAGACTCAGCGAAATCAGTAGTTATGTATTTATGCGTTAATGCTGAACCGACACCTACAGGATGTGGCTTCGACGAAAGTGAAGCGCCTAAAGTAAATCGTAGGGTCTCTCTTTCAATTCCTCGACCCGCTTTCTTAAAGGCCTTAGGATTGGAAGCGACTTTCTGTAATCGGTTGATAAATTCGGTCAAAATACAATCTCGCTATTGAGGTAAGTTCAACATCATAATGTTGATTTATATCCTGAGATACTAACAAATTTTAATGAGACTTGGATACGAAAAAAAACGGCGATATTTTTATATATTGCCGTCTTTCTAACAATCATTACTTATTAGGTGTTAGTAACTCTATTGGTAAACCTAATGTTTTCAGTTTTGGCATTAATGACTTTTCATCACCAACCACAATAATTTGATATTCCGTTGGATCAAACCATTTTGTAGCTAATGCATTCAGTTCATTACGCCCTAATGTCGCTATTAACTCATT
>JAAGZR010000462.1 GCA_024206155.1 Aliivibrio sp. | reverse complement strand
TCGGAATAGTTTTTTTCATTCGTCATTATTCGTCTAATCCCATAAAATTCCGGTCCTATTATTTGACCATCATGATGTGACAAGGTATTAGAAAATGTTATTAACAATTCTTTATATTATTGGGATAACAGCTGAAGCAATGACAGGTGCATTAGCCGCTGGAAAGAAAAAAATGGATTGGTTTGGCGTAATGTTAGTTGCCAGTGCAACAGCAATTGGCGGTGGTACTGTTCGTGATGTTCTTCTTGGTCACTACCCTGTTGGTTGGGTGAAAAACCCACAATTCCTTGTAATTACTTGCATTGCTGGCGTATTAACCACATGGATCGGCCCATGGGTAGCCAAAAACCATCGTTTCTTTGTGTTTCTAGATGCTATCGGTTTAATTGTATTTAGTATTATTGGCTCACAAGTGGCTTTAGATATGGAGCTTCACCCACTAATATGCGTTGTTTCTGCCATTGTAACAGGCGTGTTTGGTGGTTTACTGCGTGATCTTTTCTGTCGCCAGATGCCAATGGTATTGCATAAAGAATTATACGCATCAATTTCATTACTATCCGCTGTACTATACATCGGATTACTTCACTTTGGTGTTGATGAATTAATCACAACGATTAGTACTATTGTTATTGGTTTTTCTGCTCGTATGGCCGCAGTAAAATTTGGTTGGTGTTTACCTGTATTTCATTTAGATATCACAGAAGAACAACCTGAAAAGATTGAGAAAAATTAAAAATTAGATGCAAATAAAAAGAGCCAGATTGATATCATCATCAATCTGGCTCTTTTACTTTTAGCTCTATGTGGCGTTATTAGTTCCTAAAAACCAATCCCTAACTCTCATATTTAAATCTTTGGCGTTTCTGTTTGTACACCAAAATTTTGACCACGATGACGAACTAAATGGTCCATAACTACTATCGCCAGCATAGCTTCAGCAATAGGTACGGCACGAATACCAACACAAGGATCATGACGGCCTTTGGTAATCAACTCTGTTTTTTCACCGCTGCGAGTAATCGTTTCACCAGGAACCGTAATACTAGACGTTGGTTTTAGGGCAATGTGCGCCACAATATCTTGTCCAGATGAAATACCACCCAAAATACCACCCGCATGATTTGAGCTAAAGCCTTCAGGCGTTAATGGATCACGATGCTCTGAACCGCGTTGCTGTACAACTTCAAAACCATCACCAATCTCAACCCCTTTTACGGCATTAATCCCCATCAAAGCGTGAGCAACATCCGCATCTAAACGATCAAAAACAGGCTCACCTAACCCTACAGGTACGCCTTGTGCAACAACGGTAATTTTAGCGCCAATAGAGTCCCCTTCTTTCTTTAACTTACGAATAAGCTCATCAAAGGCCTCTACTTTGCTTGCATCAGGACAGAAAAACGCATTATTCTCGATTTCATTCCAATCAACAGAATCAATCGCTACCTCACCCATTTGTGATAGGTAAGCACGAATTTCAATGCCAAATTCTTGTTTCAAGTATTTCTTAGCAACAGCACCTGCTGCAACACGCATTGCCGTTTCACGAGCAGAAGAACGACCACCACCACGATAATCACGCTGTCCATATTTCTGGTGGTAAGTGTAATCTGCGTGTCCCGGACGGAACTTATCTTTAATTTCTGAATAATCTTTAGAACGTTGATCGGTGTTTTCAATCAGTAACCCAATTGACGTTCCTGTGGTTTTTCCTTCAAATACACCTGATAAAATTTTTACTTCATCCGCTTCACGACGTTGAGTGGTGTATTTTGAGGTACCCGGTTTACGACGATCTAAATCGATTTGCAGATCAGCTTCACTCAACTCTAGACCTGGAGGGCAGCCATCCACAATACACCCCAAAGCCAAGCCATGACTTTCACCAAACGTTGTTACTCTAAAATGTTGTCCAATAGAATTTCCAGCCATTACTTCCTCTGTAAATATTGTTGATTAACTATAAATAGCATAACTTTAATCAATCCATATTGGCTTGAATCTCAATAAGAGTAAAGCCCCTAGCCATGGTTTATCTCTAAAATTCGTTAGGATATTCTTTTTCTTATCGATACTTTGCCTTGTCATATTGATTGTTTTAACAAAACAAAATGACAATGTATGATCTTAATTCACATCTATGCATTAATTGATAAGGCTCTCAATGTCAAAATTAACGCTTTACTGACACCCATTTCATAACCTATTATTAACACATGGCTCAATAGTAAACGATTCAAGAAGAAAGCAACGTTTCTGGTTAATATTTAAAAATGGAAGATACACTCTAATTTTAACAAGATAATTGACCTTATTCCTGCTTATATCTGAGTATCCTTAAAACTGAAGAGAAAACAATGAAACTATTTCATCTAGTAAAAAAAATATTACGTAAAAACAATATCAGCGAAAAGCAACAGAACCTTCGTGAACGTCTTGATTTTGCAATGTCACAAAGTAAAGAGATATAAAAAAGCCCGATGCGAGCATCAGGCTTATTATAATAAGTCGAATTTAGTGACTTAATCGCGGTATAGAGCAAATTCTTCAGCACAATCTAGAAGCTGTTGCTTAGTTAGCATGAATACACCGTGTCCACCTTCTGCAAACTCAATCCAAGTAAATGGAATTTCTGGGTACTGTTCCATCATGTGAACCATAGAGTTACCTACTTCACAAATCAAGAAACCATTATCCATTAAGTAATCTGGTGCATTAGCTAGAATACGACGAACTAATTTTAGTCCATCAGTACCAGCAGCCAAACCTAACTCAGGTTCGTGCTCAAATTCTTCAGGTAAACTGTTCATGTCTTCTTCATCCACATACGGTGGATTAGAAACAATGAAGTTATACTTATCTTTTGGAATATCACGTAACAGATCAGAACGCATAGGGAAGACTTGCTGCTCCATCCCATGGTCTTGAACGTTTTGTTCAGCAACCATTAACGCATCAGTAGAGATATCAATCGCATCTACTTCTGCATTGGGGAACGCATGAGCACATGCAATAGCAATACAACCACTGCCCGTACATAGATCCATAATACGTGTTGGATCTTCGGTTAACCATGGTTCAAATTGCGTTTCAATCAATTCAGCAATTGGTGAGCGAGGCACGAGAACGCGCTCATCAACAAAAAACTCAAGACCACAAAACCACGCTTTATTAGTCAAATAAGCAGTAGGGATACGCTCATTAATACGGCGAACAACACGCTCAACAATACGTAGACGCTCTGTTGATGTTAAACGAGATTCACGAACATGAGCAGGAACATCAATAGGTAAATACAGTGTAGGAAGCACAAGTTGAACCGCTTCATCCCATGCGTTATCTGTGCCGTGACCATAAAAAAGACCCGCAGCATTAAAGCGGCTTACCGTCCAACGCAACATATCCTGTAACGTATAAAGCTCAGAAACGGCCTCTTCTACAAAAATCTTATCCAAAATTGCCCCCAAAACAAGTTATAATACTGCTGTTAATTATTGGAATTTAAAAATGAGCAAAAACGACCACCTATCAGATGACGAACTTTCGCTGTTCCGTGAAGCAGTACAAGGCTCTAAAAAGTTGCAACAGGATACCATAATCCATCAACCGAGTAAGAACTTTAGCGAGCAACAACAGCAAAGAAAGTCATTAAAAGAAGGGAAAAATGAAGAGTTTTTCTTTTCTGACGAATTTGTGCCACTTCTTAATGAAGACGGACCTGTTCGTTATGCCCGTGATGACGTATCAAAATACGAAGTGAAGCGATTACGTCGCGGTGTGTATGTCCCTGATGTCTTTTTAGATATGCACGGAATGAAACAGGATGAAGCAAAGCGCGAACTCGGCTCAATGATTGCTTATTGTTTAAAAGAGAATATTTCTTGTGCCAGTGTTATGCACGGGATTGGAAAGCATATCCTTAAACAAAAAGTGCCTTTGTGGCTGGCTCAACACCCAGATGTGATGGCATTTCACCAAGCCCCTTTAGAGTTTGGTGGCGCAGGTGCCGTATTAGTTTTACTGTCTATTCCTGATAGATAAAAAAAGATCCCATAAGCCTTTGCTTGGGATCTTTTTTTATACAGAAATACAGCGTCTCGTTATGCTTGTTGCAACCACAGTAGAGCGCTTTTTCCTGTTGAATGACTAAACTCAACACAAGAAATGGCTGACGTTGGAAACATTGGAGGCATAATTCCAGGAACAAAATCCGCCGTCAAATAACCCACTAACGGCAAATGAGAAACAATTAAAATATTCTCTATGCCTTCTACACTGCCTAGTGCTTTCACGTATTCCACCACATCATCGGAATCACCGTATGGCGTGATTTCATCAGACGTTTCTACCTTTGCATTGGCAACATTAAGAATAGGCTTAATCGCATTCCATGTTTGTTGAGCTCGTACATAAGGGCTCACCAATACATAATCAAACTGGACCTGATGAGTTTTCATTAACCACTGTGCAATTTTGGCTGATTGACTCTCGCCATGAGGTGTCAAATTACGTTCTTCATCACTTGGCGCATACATTTCAGCTTCGCCATGACGCATTATGAATACTTTCATTTATTCATTCTCAAATCATTACTAACCTCACAATAGTAGCAAGCAATGACAAAAAGGGGAAAGAGAGAGTTTGCTAGTCTGTGGGTTCAGCGCCATAATTAGAAAAATAAATATAAAAATGAGGGTATTAAATTGCCCATCTCTGCCTTAAAACAGGAGCACCCTGTGCATATCAGCCCCAATGATCAAAAGAAATATCGTTTTATCGAACTCGATAATAAACTGCGAGTATTGCTAGTTCAAGACGATACAGCTCCACGTTCTTCTGCCGCCCTTTCTGTTAATGTCGGTCACTTTGATGATCCTGACCATCGCCCAGGTCTTGCTCACTTTTTAGAGCATATGCTTTTTCTTGGTACAGAAAAATACCCAAAAGTTGGAGAGTTTCACTCATTTATTAACCAACAAGGTGGCTCAAATAACGCATGGACAGGCACTGAACACACTACTTTTTTCTTTGAAATTTCGCACCATGCGTTTGAAGAAGGTCTTGATCGCTTTGGCCAGTTCTTCTATGCCTCATTATTTAACGAAGAAGCCGTAGATAAAGAACGTCAAGCCGTTGATTCAGAATATAAATTAAAACTTAAAGACGATGTTCGCCGTATTTATCAGGTACAAAAAGAGACCATTAATCAAGCGCATCCATTCGCTAAATTCTCAGTAGGTAGTATCGATACGTTAGCCGATAACGACACTTCTTCTATCCGTGATGAAATGCTGGCTTTTTATCAAGATCATTATTCTGCCGATTTAATGACCGCTGTGGTTTTAGGGAATCGTCCACTTTGTGAATTAGAGCTTTTAGCAACTCAAACTTTCTCTGCCATCCCTAATCAAAATTTAGGACACAAAACGATTGATGTCGCTTACGTAACAGAAGACCAACAAGCATGTTGGATAAATATTGAACCATTAAAAGAAGTTCGAAAACTAACCCTCGCTTTTTCTTTGCCAAATCAAGACCGTTTTTACAAAACCAAACCGTTAAATTATCTTGGTCACCTGCTTGGTTATGAAGGTGAAGGCAGTTTAATGCTGTATTTAAAAAAACTCGGTTATATCCATTCGCTAACCGCTGGTGGTGGAGTGAGTGGCAGCAACTTCCGCGAGTTTACTCTGGCTTATAACTTAACGGAAAAAGGCATCGAACATACTGATGAGATCATTACACTCACTTATCAGTACATTGAACTTATCAAACAACAAGGCTTTGATGAATGGCGATACAGTGAGAAAAAAGCCGTTTTAGAGTCGGCTTTTCAATTCCAAGAAAAAAGCAAGCCACTTGATTTAGTTAGCCATCTTGTGATGAATTTACAACGCTATCATGCTGAAGACGCTATGTATGCCGACTATATGATGGAAGGCTACCATGAGCAGCAAATTAAAGATCTGTTAGAGCAACTGACTCCTGAAAAAATGCGAGTAACCTTAGTGGCTCAAGGGTTAGAGTATGACCATAAAGACAAGTGGTATCATACCCCCTACTCAGTTCACCCACTGACAGAGAATCAATTGGCACTTTGGAAAAATGTTGAGCCGCATCCTGAGCTTTTCCTTCCAGAGAAAAACCCTTATATTTGCTACGATCTTGAACCTCAAGCGCTAACAGATACCACCGAATTTCCAATGTTGATTGAAGACCTACCAGGTTTTCGTCTATGGCATAAGCAAGAAGAAGAATTTAGGGTACCAAAAGGCATGGTGTATATTGCCATTGATAGCCCACATTCCATTTCTGACCCACAAAAAATAGTGAAAACTCGCTTATGTGTCGAAATGCTGATGGATGCATTAAGTGAACAAACCTATCAAGCTGAAATAGCAGGAATGGGCTACAACCTCTATTGTCACCAAGGTGGAGTCACTCTTGCTCTATCTGGCTTTAGCCAAAAGCAGCCTTTATTATTAGAGGTTATTTTAAAACGCTTTACTGCTCGTGAGTTTAGTAGTGAACGTTTTGATTTCATTAAGAATCAACTGATACGTCACTGGAGCAACGCCTCGAAAGAACGCCCTATTTCACAACTTTTCAATGCATTATCAGGAATTTTACAACCAAACAATCCCCCTTACCCTGTCTTGCTTGAGGCATTAGAAAGTATAGAGGTCGATGATCTGCCTAACTTTGTTCAAGCGATGTTTGCAGAGTTACACGTTGAGATGTTTGTCTATGGTGACTGGTCACAGCAACAAGCTCTAGACTTGGGTAACTCACTAAAAAATGCACTTCGTATGCAAAACCAAACTTATGAAGAGTCATTTCGACCACTGATTATGCTAGGAGAATCCGGAACCTTTCAGCGTGAACTATTTTGTGACCATTCTGATTCTGCTTTATTGGTCTATTATCAATCCGCTCAAGAAGACCCTCGCAGTTTTGCACTTTATACGTTAGCAAACCATTTAATGTCGGCTTCTTTTTTCCATGAAATTAGAACCAAGCAGCAATTAGGCTACATGGTAGGGACGGGCAATTTACCGTTAAACAAACACCCAGGATTGATCTTATATGTTCAATCACCTATGGCTCCTCCTGCCATATTATTAGATGCGATTGATGAGTTTCTTAACGCCTTCTACATGGTGTTATTAGAGCTAAATGAAGAGCAATGGCAAAACAGTAAACAAGGACTGATTGATCAAATCTCTGATCCGGACACTAATCTTCGTGGCCGAGCTCAGCGCTTATGGGCCTGTATTGGCAATAAAGATTTAAATTTTGATCATAAAGAACGTGTTGTTGACGAACTTACCCTCCTAACGCGAACTGAAATGCTGCGTTTTGTGGTTAATGTACTAAAACCAAGAACTGCGAATCGCTTAATCATGCATTGCCAAGGCACCGAGCATGAACAATACGATCGCTTAGATGTTGGATTAGAAATTAATTCTATTGATGAGTTCCAATTGCGAGCGAAAGACGTGAATCTTGGGTAATTCCAATAGTTAAATCATAAAAAAAAGCCATCATAATCTTTGACTATGATGGCTTATAACTCATCTAATAAAGGTTGAACTTATTATCTCTAATAAGAATAAACACCATTATTTGAATTGGTATTATAAAGAAAACCTATCCCCATATTTATCAGCGTACTTCTTCATTAACGCCGCTAGCTTTTCTTCACCGATACTGTTCATATAAGTAAATGGGCCACCTAAGAAAGGA
>JAAGZR010000461.1 GCA_024206155.1 Aliivibrio sp. | reverse complement strand
GCGGGCTTGCTCACCGATTGGATCTCATTCTTATTAATATTAATAAAATCGAATCCATTAATATCTCGGTTCCCAACTTTTATAATTAAACGCTCTTGGTTCTCTGAACTTTTCCCATTAAACTTTTCAACATCATACAACTGTCCGATAATCACTTGTCCGTCTGTTGTATGCCACTCTTGCAATGCCGTAGGCCAAAAATAAGATAAGCCCTTCCAACCAATCAATAGCAAAATACCAAGTACGGCAATCATGCTAATACTCACTGAGCCCGCAGTAAGCCATATCCAGGGTGAGCCTGATTTAATCCAATGCTTCATTTATTTACCTTCATTAAGATTAAACCTATAAACTACGGTACTTTTCACGTAACCCTTGGCGTATCCACTCAGCCAAAGAGTTCACAAAAAAAGTAAACACAAACAGTAAAAATGCAGCCAAGAAAAGCATTCTAAAGTGCGTGCTTCCTATCTCAGATTCTGGCATTTCAATCGCAATATTTGCGGCAAGGGTTCTCATTCCCTCCAAAATATTACCATCCATAATAGGGGTATTTCCGGTCGCCATTAGTACAATCATGGTTTCACCAACCGCTCGCCCTAACCCCATCATTACCGCTGAGAAAATACCTGGACTCGCCGTTAGCAACACCACTTTGGTTAATGTTTGCCATTGCGTTGCCCCTAACGCTAATGAGCCTTCAGATAAGTGTTTTGGTACTGAGAAAATGGCGTCTTCCGCGATGGTATAAATCGTCGGAATAATAGCGGCACCCATAGCAATCCCTACGACTAAGGCATTGCGTTGGTCGTAACCCACGCCGTTATCACCAAGGTAGCCATGTAAATCACCATTAAACAACCAATTTTCGATAATGTACCCATATTGAAAAGTCAGATACCCAACCCCTATTAAGGCCGGGATCAATAATATTGCATGTTGCCCTCGCGGAAGCTTTCGCATGATATGCGATGGCAATATGTGCCAAATGAACGCAATAATAATCATACTTAATGGAAAGAGTACAAATAAGCTAAATACGGCAACGAGATTATTCTCAACAATAGGCGCTAACCAAATACCCGCTAATAGCCCAATGATTACCGTCGGCAGTGCTTCCATTATCTCAATCGTCGGTTTCACATATCGGCGAACATTAGAAGACATAAAGTAAGCGGTATAAATGGCACTACCAATGGCTATTGGGCCTGCGAAAATAAGCGCATAAAAAGCCGCTTTTAAGGTTCCAAAAGCCAATGGCATTAAACTGAATTTAGATTCAAAATCATCGTTCGCCGCTGTCGATTGCCAAATATACGCAGGCTCTGGATAGCCTTCATACCATATTTTTCCAAATACCGATTGAACACTGACTTCAGGGTGCGGGTTGGTTACCTCAAAGCATTGCCACCCTTTTTGAGTTAATACAATAAGCTTCTCTGCATTGGGAGGCTGAGTTGCCGCCAATACTTCTTCATTAAACAGATGCTGGCTATACAGCGCTTTTTCTGTTGTCGTGTGAACTAAAGATACATTGCCTTTAGCATCAATAATAGTCACGCCTTTGCGGTAAACCTCTGGTGCTAATTGCTTGATCGGGGCATCTACATTAAAGGTTCTAATTAAGGTTAATTGACGTTTTTCATCCTTAATCGTATCAAACCACTGAGATAAGCTACCATTGTCAAATTGGACCAAAACTGAATGAGCGCCAGATAATAACGTCAGTTTCTGTGCCGATGCTTTTAATGCAATACGCTCTCGTAAATTGGCTTTATGATCTTTTAATGTCCAAACTTGTAGCTCATGTTGATATAATAAATACAAAAAATCATTAGTTGGTGTGATCACCATGGACAATAATTTTTTCGTCTTATCTAGCGCATCCCCTTCAAACTCAATAGGGATCGCTTTCCAAATGGACTCACCCGTCATTTGGTTAATTACACTATCAAGTTCAACCCCTAACAATCGCTTATCTTTAGTTTGCGCTAAAACAACCCCTTCGGTTGCCGTTAAGCTAAGCGCAACTTGCGTAAGCTCCTTCTTTTGTTCATCAATTTGAATCAGAGGAAATGGAGTAAAGCTTTCAACATAAGGAATAAGTTGGCGAAGTCCTTGTTTGTAATTAGTTTGAAAGCCAATTTGAGCGAACTGAACTTGGCCCTTTGCATCCCCAAAAGCGAACCAATCTTGGCTTTCAATGGTAGCAGCAAAAGCCGTTGGATTCGTGATAATTTGTGTTTCACTGACCTGCTTATTATTAAGAAGATCAATAAACTGAACTCGACCTTTATCATCAATTCGGTAGGCCATTTTTCCTTGCTCATCAGAGCCAATAGCAAGGGTAGCATTATTATATGATGCTGAATATTGAGATAGAGGTTTAACCGTTACAGAAGTAAAAATAGGCGCAATAACAGCCAATAAATAAAAACAAATAAGCATAAGAGCTGCGATAATACCTATGCCACTGGATTTCACCCAAATACGCATAATCAGATCGACAACATAGCGTTGCCTGTCTCGGATAATCTGATTAGGTTTGGCGTATGCCATGATGAGATAACCTCTGTATTTATTAAATGATTGTTTACGTATTTTTCAGTATAGGAATGACACTATAATGACAACTTAATGGAGATCTAATTTAGAAAGCTCTTGTAAGACAAAACGTTCCGATAATGCAATATAACCATCCTGTTCTACTCTTTTCTGCCCTTCTAATGACAGCATATAACGAATAAATTCGGTTTCTAAAGGCTGAAGTTTGGCTGTTGGTGGCTTATTGATGTAAATATATAAAAAACGAGCTAAAGGATATTGACCACTAATAATATTGTCAGTGCTTGGTTCAATATAGTCTGTCCCTTCCCTTGTAATTGGCAACAACTTAACACCCGACATTTGATAGCCAACGCCAGAGTAGCCAATGCCATTTAATGATGCAGAAACACCTTGAACTACAGATGCCGATCCAGGTTGTTCGTTGACATTCACTTTAAAGTCACCGTTACATAAGGCGTTCTTTTTAAAATAACCATAAGTACCAGAGACTGAATTTCGACCAAATAATTGAATTCGGTGTTTAGACCAACTGCTGTTTACACCTAAATCTTGCCAACGATTAATGGGTTTTACAGAACCACATCGTAATGTTGCTGAAAAAATAGCATCGAGCTGACTAAAGTTAAGCCCTTTTATTGGGTTATCTTGATGCACAAAAATTCCGAGCGCATCAATAGCAACTCGGATTTCAGTTGGCGGGTAACCAAATTGTCGTTCAAATGCGGCTTTTTCACTTTGCCGCATCCGCCGACTCATAGGGCCAAACTGAGCCGTACTTTCAATTAATGCTGGTGGTGCCGTTGACGATCCTGATGCTTGAATTTGAATATTTACATTAGGATAAATACGTTGAAAATCTTCAGCCCATAAGGTCATCATATTAGCTAACGTATCTGAGCCTATTGAGGATAGGTTGCCAGAAATTCCAGCAACTCTTTCATAAGGAGCTAGCTTTCCATCGTAAGAAAACGCATTTGATATAAATCCCAGCCAAAGTAATCCCACGGGGATAAATACCCTAAACCATCGCTGCTGTTTATACTGCGTCTTCTTCATTATTCCATTACTTTAAAATCAATTTTTTAGGGAGAACAAACGAGAAAGTACTTCCTTTACCCAGTTGGCTCTGTATTTCTAATTGTGAGTCATGATGACTAAGTGCATGTTTTACAATTGCAAGTCCAAGCCCACTACCACCAGTATCTCTTGATCTAGCCTTATCTACACGATAAAAACGCTCTGTTAAGCGAGGAATGTGCTGTGGTTCAATTCCTTGTCCACCATCCTTTACGCTTAATTTAGCCCCTAAGTTGGTTGCCTGCCATTCAACAACAATATCTGCGCCATCAGTCGTATGTTTTACCGCGTTATAAACCAAATTAGAAATCGCACTGCGCAGCTGATCTTCATCCCCTAATACTTTAAGGCGAGGTTCGACATCAAAACGAATATTGTGATTACGCTCAGCACTTAATGCGATGGCTTCTTTTTCTAAAATATCTAACATAGAAGGCACATCAACATGATCTTCTAGCTGAGAAGTCGCTGCGGCCTCAATTTTTGAAAGCGTCAGTAATTGCTCAACCAAGCCTTCCATGCGTGATAATTGTTCCGTCATGACCCCATGTGCTCGGTTCCACATTGGGCCAACCAGCATATCTGGGTCTTCCGACATTTCTAAATAACCACGAAGTACGGTCATTGGCGTACGTAATTCATGAGAAACGTTAGCAAAAAAGTTGCGGCGCATGCCTTCTAATTGTTTAACTTGTGTGACATCACGAACCACCATTAAAAATTCACCATCACTATACGGCACAATACGTATCTCAAGTGTCTTATCTGTGTTAATTGGTGATGGCATATCTAATGGAATATCAAACTGTTGAGCTATTAAATATTGAACAAAATCAGGGGTTCTAATTAAGTTGGTAATAGGATGCCCTGAATCGTCAGGCCAACGAAATCCCAGCAGTGATTGCGCTAAGCTATTACACCATACGATATTACCTTCGTGACGAAATACCACTACTGCATCAGGCAGTACTTCTGCCCCTTGTCTAAAGCGACGAATTAACGTTGATAGTTCTTTGCGACGCTTTTTATGTCTTTTTTGCAGACGGTAAGTTTCATCAAAAATCGGCTCCCAGCTACCAGAAGCAGAGGGAGGCGTAGCTTTACGCCCTTCATGTAACCAGCGAGACATTTTAATTTGGTTATGCAAATGCCAAATTAATAAAATAAACGAGGCAAGAAACAGCAATAGCCATATCGCATCAAACAAATACCCTATAATGACCCAGGGTATGTAGAAAAAAGCCAATTCACCAACCAACTTTTTCCAAGAAAGACGTTCAACCATGTCTCTTACCTTTTGTGCAGTTATTAATTACGACGCTTGAACAGAAAAACGGTAACCCGCTCCACGAACGGTTTGCACTAAGCGATCATGCCCTTCCATTTCTAATGCCTTGCGTAAACGACGAATATGCACATCAACGGTACGATCTTCTACGTATACATTCGTACCCCAAACATTATTTAATAGTTGTTCACGGCTGTATACACGCTCTTGATGAGTCATAAAGAAGTGCAGCATTTTAAATTCTGTCGGGCCCATATCTAATGCTTTGTCATTGGCTGTAACACGGTGTGATACTGGATCTAATTTTAACCCTTGAACATCAATCAACTCTTCAACAGAGGTTGGGGATACTCGACGAATAACGGCCTTTAAGCGCGCCATTAACTCTTTTGGTGAAAATGGTTTGGTAATGTAGTCATCTGCGCCTACTTCAAGACCGCGCACTTTATCTTCTTCTTCGCCGCGAGCTGTTAGCATGACTACTGGGATTTTTTTTGTAAATTCATCGCGCTTAAGGTGTTTGATTAAATTGATGCCTGAGCCACCTGGCAACATCCAATCTAACAAAATTAAATCAGGGTAAGGTTCGCAGAGTAAACCAAGTGCAGTGTCATAATCTTCTGCTTCTATCGGTTCATATCCTTTCTGCTCTAATACAAAACACAGCATCTCACGGATTGGCGCTTCATCTTCTACTACAAGTATCCTTCTAGACATTCTTCTTACCTAAATTAGCCAACAAAATTTATAACGCTATTATTAAAGCTAATTATGACACTTTTGTGACTATTGAAAAGAAAAGTTCATATTCTCATCAATGAAATTCTATCTCAGTGTCATTTATCTAAGATCCTGAAATCTATACAAGCAATATTCAACAAAATCTCCTATCATAAGCGCACTTAAAAAAGACAGGAATTCAGCAGCATGATGTGGTTTAAAAATTGTTTAATTTATCGTTTTACTAAAGAAGTTGATCTCAACCCTGAGCAACTTGAAAAACAACTGAACGATTTCCGTTTCACACCTTGTGGTAGCCAAGATATGCAAAAGTTTGGCTGGGTAACTGCAATGGGCCGTCATGGTGATATGCTGACTCACGTCGCAAGTAAAAATATTCTTATCTGTGCCAAGAAAGAAGAAAAAATGTTACCAGCGTCTGTGATTAAAGAATCAATGAACGCAAAAATTGATGCGATGGAACT
>JAAGZR010000054.1 GCA_024206155.1 Aliivibrio sp. | reverse complement strand
TTTACGCAGCTTGGCAAAGAGTTGCTTATCATAATTACGGTTATTGAGTTTCTCTGATTTTGCGGTTTTCGCCGCAATATCTAATCGTGGTACCGCTAACTCGAGTGCTTCTTGCCCTTTTAAAATAGGGCGCGCTTCTTCAGTTAATTGAAGCGTCGAGTTTCGGGTAATATTTTGTGCTAATAATCCTTTATGGATTAACTGACGAATGATACTTACCCAGAACTCATGACTGTGTTCTTTACCAATGCCATACGTCGATAACTTATCATGGCCATGCTCACGAATACGGGCGATCTTTAGCCCTCGGAGTACTTCCACTACATAGCCAACGCCAAAACCTTGGTTTACTCGATATACACAAGATAGTGCTTTTTGTGCCGCTTCTGTGCCATCAAATTGCTTTGGCGGATCTAAACACACATCGCAGTTACCACAAGGCTTGGCGCTGTATTCACCAAAGTAATTTAATAGAACTTGGCGACGGCAAGTTTGCGCTTCAGCAAAAGCGGTCATTGCATTAAGCTTATGGCTTTCTACCAATTTTTGAGGACCTTCAGGCTTCTCTTCTACCAACTTTCTTAGCCATACAATATCGGCAGGATCATACAACATTACCGCTTCAGCAGGCAGACCATCGCGCCCTGCTCGTCCTGTCTCTTGGTAGTAAGATTCAATGTTCTTAGGGATATCAAAGTGTGCGACAAAACGGACGTTTGATTTATTGATCCCCATACCAAAAGCAACCGTGGCGACTACTATCTGAATATCGTCTCGCTGAAATGCTTCTTGTACGTAGTTGCGCTCATCCAAATCCAAACCAGCATGATAAGCCGCAGCTCGAATATGATTGTTGCAGAGCTTTTCGGTCAGCATTTCTACTTTTTTACGACTGCCACAATAGATCACACCACACTGGTTTTTCTGTGTGGCAAGATAACGGACAATTTGGCTTACTGGTTTGTGTTTTTCTAATACCGTATATCGGATATTTGGGCGATCAAAACTGCCTAAATATTCATGAGGATTCGGTAAAGAGAGACGATTTAAAATGTCTTTACGAGTAGCATCATCAGCTGTCGCGGTTAAAGCCATAATAGGAACAGCAGGAAAGCGCTGTTTAATTAGGCCAAGAGAGGCGTATTCTGGACGGAAATCATGCCCCCATTGTGAAATACAGTGCGCTTCATCAACAGCGATCATACATAAGTTTAAGGACTCTAAACGATCCATAAAATCACGCATCATTACGCGCTCAGGAGAAACATACAACATTTTCACCTGACCCGAATTCACACGATTCCAAATCGCTATTTGCTCTTCGCGATCAATGGTTGAGTTTAAACACTCCGCTCTTACACCATTCGCTTTAAGCTGATCAACTTGGTCTTTCATCAATGAGATTAAAGGAGAAATAACCAAGGTTAGCCCTTCAAAAACCAACGCGGGAATTTGATAACACAGCGATTTACCACCACCTGTTGGCATAATAACGAGGCTGTCTTTACCATCAAGAACGGCATTAATGACTTCTTCTTGTCCAACACGGAATTCTTGGTAGCCAAACACGTCTTTTAAAACGGTATAACTTGGCGATACCTGTTCCATTAACTGCTCTGCGATAATGCTGGACATAAAAAACTCATCAATACTATGGGAGGCTTATTCTACCTATGGTTATTGGTGAGGAAAAGAGCAATAGGAAAATACTAGGCACATTCGACACTCCACTCTATACTTCGTCGCATAATAACGCCTACAAGGTGTGATCATAAAAACATCTTATCATTACAATACTTCATTAAGAGTTTGCTTATGCCAGCCACAGAACTCGAACAACAGCGCACTCGCCAGGGTGTTTTTTTTGCTCTTGGTGCTTACACCATATGGGGCATTGCACCTATTTATTTTAAAACCATCAGTGAAGTTTCGCCTTTTGAGATTTTAAGCCACCGTGTGATTTGGTCTTTCTTTTTTCTGGCAGGATTACTGTTTCTATCTAAAGGTTGGAAAACCGTTTCTAACACTTTAAAAGATAAGAAAAAAATGGCTTATCTGGCAACTACAGGATTATTAATAGGGACTAACTGGCTCATCTTTATTTGGGCTGTTACCACCAATCATATGTTGAATGCCAGCCTTGGGTATTTTATCAACCCCATTTTTAACGTCATGCTAGGAATGGTTTTCTTGGGTGAGCGATTACGCAAACTACAGTGGCTTGCAGTTACTTTTGCCGTCATTGGTGTGATTATTCAGCTAGTCACTTTTGGCTCTATCCCTATCGTTGCATTAGCACTAGCTTGTAGTTTTGGTTTTTATGGCTTGTTACGTAAAAAAGTAGCGATGGATGCACAATCAGGCTTATTTATTGAAACCTTAGTCATGCTACCTATTGCTGCTGTTTATTTATTATTTATTGCAGACTCCCCAACCTCAAACTTTGCAGCAAACCCAATGACTCTAAATTTATTACTTATTGCTGCGGGCATTATTACCACGGTACCTCTACTTTGTTTTACCGGTGCTGCTACACGATTAAAACTATCGACGTTAGGTTTTTTCCAATACATAGGACCAAGTTTAATGTTTGTTCTTGCGGTAGGGCTTTACGGAGAGGAGTTCAGTGCAGATAAGGCAATTACCTTTGTCTTTATTTGGGGTGCTCTGATTGTATTTACTACCGATGCTATCTTATTCAGAAAGAAGAAGAAAATCAGGCATTAGTGTTGATATTCTGTTAATAAAAAAGAGAGCGAATTCACTCTCTTTTTTATTTTTAAATCACCTAAATTTACAGCGATTCTAATTTAGCGTATTGAGTGACTAACCACTTAATTCCTTCGCCATTAAAAGCAACTTGAACACGGCCCTGTGGACCCGCTCCTTCAAAGTTGATAATGGTTCCTTCGCCAAACTTAGGATGCTTCACTCGCTGACCTAACGCATAACCCGTTTCATTAAAGTTATTATTCACCGCTTTTTGACCAAAACGGCTGTCTGGTGACCCGCCTTGCGAGCCATAGCTACCGTATGAGCCGGTGCGGCTGACTTTCGCTTTCATGCGTACTTCTTCTACGCATTCCGTTGGGATCTCTTTAATAAAGCGCGATGGTTTATGGTATTTATCTTGGCCATACAAACGACGCATCTCTGCATAAGTGATGTACAGTTTTTCCATCGCACGAGTCATACCAACATAACAAAGGCGACGTTCTTCTTCTAAACGCCCCGCTTCCTCTGCTGACATTTGGCTTGGGAACATGCCTTCCTCAACACCCACCATAAACACAAGTGGGAACTCTAGCCCTTTGGCACTGTGCAGTGTCATCAGTTGTACGGCATCTTCAAACTCATCCGCCTGACCTTCACCCGCTTCTAATGCTGCATGAGTTAAGAAAGCAGTGAGATCGGTCATCTCTTCTGCTTCTTCTGGCTTATCAAACTGACGAGTTGCGGTTACCAACTCTTCCAAGTTCTCAATACGCGCTTTTGATTTTTCGCCTTTCTCTTGCTCATACATAGCAAACAGACCCGAACTTTTAATAACTTGGTCAGTTTGTTCATGCAAACGACAATCACGAGTGTCGTCTTCTAGTGCATTAATTAGCTCGATAAAACGGCTTAATGCACCAGCAGCACGACCCGGTAATACTTGCTCTTCAATTAAAGCGATACTCGCTTGCCACATGGTTGCACCACGCTCACGCGCAGCAAAACGAACCGTCTCTAATGTCTTATCACCTAAACCACGCGTTGGTGTATTTACAACACGCTCAAACGCAGCATCGTCATTACGGTTATTCATTAAACGCAAGTAAGACAAGGCATCTTTGATCTCTTGTCGTTCGAAGAATCGCATACCACCGTAAATTCGGTACGGTAAGCCTGCTTGAATTAACGCCTCTTCAAGAACACGAGATTGGGCGTTATTACGGTATAAGAATGCTGAATCTTGCAGTGCTCCACCGTTATCACGCCACTCTTTAATTTTACCTACAGCAAAACGCGCTTCATCTAATTCGTTATACGCCGAATAGATAGAAATTAACTCGCCTTCAACGCCTTCAGTCCATAATTTCTTACCCATGCGTTCAGTGTTGTTACTGATCAATTCATTGGCAGCATTTAGGATATTGGCGGTTGAACGGTAGTTTTGCTCTAGACGAATGGTTTTTGCACCAACAAATTCATCTAAGAATTTTTGAATGTTTTCAATCTGAGCCCCACGCCAACCATAAATCGATTGGTCATCATCGCCTACGATCATCACATTACAATCTGAGCCTGCCATCATGCGTAGCCATGCGTATTGAATGTTGTTGGTATCTTGGAATTCGTCGACCAAAATATGCTTAAAGCGCGCTTGGTAATGCTCACGAATATGTTTGTGATCACGCAGTAGTTCATGAGCACGAAGAAGAATTTCAGCAAAATCAACCAAACCTGAACGATCACACGCTTCTTGATAAGCCGTGTACACTTTTAACCAAGTCTGAGCGATAGGATCATTAAAGGTATTGATTTGATGCGGACGTAAACCTTCATCTTTTTTGCCATTAATGAACCATGCTGCTTGGCGAGCAGGCCAGTTCTTATCATCTAAATTCTGAGCTTTGATCAAGCGTTTTAATAAACGCTGTTGATCGTCTGAATCAATAATTTGAAAGCCTTCAGGCAGTTTTGCATCAAGATAATGAGCGCGAAGAATGCGGTGACAAATACCATGGAAAGTACCATTCCACATGCCGCCAGCACTGCCATGCATTAACTCTTCAATACGACCACGCATTTCAGCGGCGGCTTTATTGGTAAAGGTTACTGACATGATAGAGAAAGGAGAAGCTTGTTCGATTTGCATTAACCATGCGATACGATGCACAAGCACTCGAGTTTTACCACTACCGGCACCCGCAAGCACAAGCATGTTTTCTAACGGAGCGGCTACGGCTTCGCGTTGTTTGTCATTAAGACCATCAAGAAGAAAAGAAACGTCCATCACATCACACTGGTTATTTATACATGTGAGTGAAGTATATACTGAAATGAAGTGAGACCCAAACGCCTAGCGGGGATTTGCCTTTAATTGAGCAAAGCTAAGACTGACCTCGACTTAGCTTATGTCCCTTCGCTTTAGTTTATAAGAAAGCTTAGGCCTGTTTTGTCTTACATTGTTGCTGTCCACTACGGTAAGGTAAAATAGAGGTCTCTTGTTCACCATTAGAGACCACTTCATAAAACTGAGGTAAATTGAAGTTCACTTTATCTGGATTCGCTAAATCGACATTATCACGGCTTGAGGTGTAATAATGGTTAATGCTGTTTACCATGTCATCTTTACTGCCATAACATTGATGGTAAATCTCAACCTTATTCTCTTCATCTAAGACGTAGATATTAAAGCCTTCCTCTTCACTATCATCAAAGAAGAACTGAATTAAGCCTTCACTTGCAAACGAATCCACCGCTTCTGGAATAACAATATCACTGCTATCACTAAGAGGAATAGTGGTTGAACCAATCGCTTTATTGGTTGAAATGCTCGAATAAAATTGCACCGAATCTTCCAACTTTTGAATCGAAACCCCACGACGTTCAAAGAATAAGCCATACATGGTCGAACCAATCTTTATGCCTTTAAAACGGCGGCGTTTTTCGTTGTTTTCAATGGGTTTTAGACGAAGTTCGATACACTCAGCCAGCAATTGATAAATATTATTGCGAATAATACCGCGCATCTGTTTGCTGTAGCAGAAAACATCCACCGATTCAGGACGTGTTGCGTCTTGGTGCATTTTACATAGTACAGTTTTAAGCGCATCTAAAATGGCGGTCTCACCACTAAAGTTAAGTGTTCTAACTTCATGCCATGAATTACGATACACTAAGTCGACACTACCAATCAGATTATTCTGCTCACTACCACAACTGAAAATATCCGCATCCGTCTGATTCATACGCTCAGGTTTCATCTTCAATGTTTCTGTTGGGTCATTTTCTAAATTAATAAAAATAGACAGCTGGCGAACCTCACATGGACTACCCAACTCTTCTTTGGTTGGCTGTGGCATATGAACAGAAAAGGTATTTCTTAGATCACTGACCATTTGATAGAACTTATCAATGTTCAAATCAGCATCGCGAACCACGGCATCTAAACGCGTTGATTCGGTTAGTAAGCCATTAAAAAATGCCCATGCCACTAACTTACTCAAATATCGGTTATGCTCTAGGTGCTTCGCTCCCATTAATTCTTTTGCTATTAATGGTTTTTTATAAACATACCAACCCGCTTTATTAATACCGCCATCTTGCACTTCAACGAAGCTCAAATCTGCTTCATGCAAGTCTGGGGAAATTTGTGGGTTCAGCAAGGTCACCTTGCCTGGAAGCTCTTCAAATGCCGCATACAGCTTACGAGCAAGAATACTGATATCTTCAGGGCTAATCGACGACGTTATGTCATTATTACGCGCAAAACGGATCAAGTTACGATAACTTTGCATTAATGCTTCTAGTAAGTCGTTATGCGATTTTTTAACTTGCTCTACCTTCCATGCACGACGAGAATCAAGCTCAACAATCGTCGCTTGAGACCATCCCCACTGAGTCGTCAATTCTATTAGCGCTTTACGGCGCCATTCAACAGAGCCTTGCCCTTGGCGACGAGACAACTTCTCATGGGTTTTAAGGTAGAAACTACGGCGTACTAATTCTAAACGAGCCGAGTCATTGGTTCGCTCAAGATAACGCGTCACTTTTTCTAGCATTAAATAATACGCATCCATACCGTAGAGATCAGGCTCATCGGCAAAGAATCGACGTTTACTATCAATGCTTAATAATTGAGTGTGTGGGTATTCCCAAGAATAGGCTTCTAATAAGATCGCTTTTAACACCGACTTAAACGGCGAATCAATACTTTTATAGAGTTGCCATAAGCTAGAGCCAAAATACTCTTCTGCTGGAATATGGTTTAAGCGGCCAAAATCAATCCACTGATCTCTTTTGATGATGCCTTGGGAACATAATTGCTCAACATATTCATCATAGCTTTCTTCCATTTCTGGTGGAATAATTTGCCATAACAGTTGCTGTCCACCGAGACATACTGCCGTTCGATAAAATTCATCTAACAATAATAAGTGCTGAGAAGAACCACAGTTATCGCCTGTCATCTCTTCTGAATAGGCTTCACGAAAACGGTTTTGTTCCATTAAGAAAAAGTTTGCTTCAATATAAAACTGCTCTGCCCACTCTGTTAGCGCATCACATTTTTGCTGCAATAATACTTTTTTCTCTGCGGGAAGATCTTCTGGAATACAGACCCATATATCAAGGTCACTGCCAATGGTTTGGCCAATAGAAGAAGTACTACCCATAGAATACAAACCAAGGATACTGCCCTGATTAGAGGTAGATAAAGGATAACGAAGCGTCAGTTGAGCCATCCACTCACGCTGCTTCTTATTTGCATGAAACTGTTTAATACCACTAGGGGCACCTTCAATAAAACCCGGAAGCTCCGAGTGATTGAAATGCAACAATAATGGCAATTGATGGAAAATCTCTTGCCCGAGTGGTTTCATTAATGCCAGTGCACGCTCTATACGTTGTTCAGTAAGGCGTTGTTGTCTAGCAATTAAAGTTTCAATATAGGTTTGCAAATAGAAAGCCTAGCTCATCTTTGTCATCAGTGATGACGGTTAATATTGAATATCATTTATTCAATACCGACTGTAAAACGTGATCAAGATAACACTTTTCATTATGCTCGTAAAGTTTACACGCTTACAACAATATGGGTGTCCATACCATTTCGGTGTCGTTTTTAACCTATAATCACACTGTTGTCATCCTGTATTTTCACCTCACCCTCAAGTAGTGGTAGGATAAGGTAATTATTTTGATCGGATACTACTATGTCACAGCAATTACCAGTTCGAATTGCCACTCGTAAAAGCCCTCTGGCTTTATGGCAAGCTCATTTTGTTAAAGATGCACTGCAAACGCTTCACCCAGGTTTGGAGGTAGAATTAGTTACGATGGTAACTAAAGGCGACATCATTCTTGATACGCCATTAGCAAAAGTAGGCGGAAAAGGATTATTCGTAAAAGAACTTGAAGTAGCTATGTTAGAAGGCCGCGCTGATCTTGCGGTTCACTCAATGAAAGATGTTCCTGTTGAGTTTCCTGAAGGCTTAGGCTTAGTGACGATTTGTGAGCGTGAAGACCCACGCGATGCATTCGTATCTAATACTTACAGCTGTATTGAAGAATTACCATTGGGTTCTGTTGTTGGTACCTGTAGTTTGCGTCGTCAATGTCAATTACAAGAAGCACGCCCTGATTTAATCATTAAAGAACTACGTGGTAATGTGGGAACTCGCCTACAAAAATTAGATGACGGTAATTATGACGCAATCATTCTTGCGTGTGCTGGCCTTATCCGTCTTGGTCTAGAAGATAGAATCAAAAGCTCAATTGAACCTGAACAATCGTTACCTGCGGTTGGCCAAGGTGCGGTGGGAATTGAAACGCGTTTGGACGATACTCGCATTCGCGCTCTACTTGAGCCACTTAACCACCCAGAAACCGCACATCGAGTGTTGTGTGAGCGCGCAATGAATAACCGTCTTGAAGGTGGCTGTCAGGTTCCTATCGGTAGCTACTCTCTTATTGATGGTGACCAAATCTGGTTACGCGCGTTAGTTGGTGAGCCTGATGGTTCTATCATGGTACGTGGTGAAATTACAGGGCCTGTATCAGACGCAGAAGCATTGGGTACACAACTGGCTGAGCAGTTACTTAACGATGGCGCGAAAGATATTTTAGATCGCCTTTACGCTGACGCCTAACGATGACGATTTTGGTGACTCGCCCAGAGCAAGAGAGCCAAGCATTGTGTGATGCCCTGAATCAATTAGGGCATCCTGCTATTTCTCATCCTCTGTTAACCATTCACCCCGGTAAAGAGCTCTCCCAACTTCCAGAACTTTTCTCACCACTCTCTGATGGAGATTTCCTTATTGCGGTCAGTCAGCACGCCGTCGAACACACTCAAGATTATTTGCAACACCACCAAATCGATTGGAAAAAAGGGCTACATTACCTTGCGGTTGGTCAAAAGAGCGCCCAACACCTCAGAACCTATATTTCAGATACAGTACACTTCCCTACACCTAGCGACAGTGAACATTTATTAGCGCTTCCAGTGCTAAACTGTGTGGCAGGTAAGAAAGTACTTATTTTACGAGGAAACGGAGGACGTGACCTAATTTATCAAGCACTTGAAGCACTCGGTGCAGAGGTAAATTACTGTGAAGTTTATCAACGTAAAATGACGCCTTTTGATGGCAAACTCAACGCCAGAAAATGGCAATCACAAAATATCAATACCATAATTATCACCAGCGGAGAGCAACTGTCGTTTTTCACCTCTCAATTTGCTGGAACAGATTTAAATTGGGTGCTGCACTGTCGATTGTTAGTGCCTAGCGAACGAATTAACCAACTTGGACAACAGCTTGGTTATCAACATATTGAAACGGTTGGCGGAGCCTCTAATTCCGACTTGCTGCACTATATCAGTGAGCATCATCATGATGGGATTTCAAATGACAAAAAATAATAATAAACCACAGACTGCAGAAGAAGCAGAACTGGCTTCCTCTTCTCCTGTAATAGAAAAAGAGCAGAAGAAAACAGAGCAAACACCACCACAATCAACGACAAAAACAGACGCATCTGTTGATAAAAAAAGTCGTCGCCTAGGCACTGTTGCTATTATTATCTCCATCCTGTTGAGTGGCGGAACCTTCTTGGCATCTCAACAACAAACAACACAACAGCAAATTAAAATCGCTCAGCTTGAACAACAACTCAATGCTGCTGATAGCACTTTTGATGCAAAACTGGTCACTGCAGAGCAGCGCATTACCGATAAAGCAGACGAAATCGTTCGTAAAGCAACAGTATTAATGCAACAGCAAGATAAAAGCATTGCGAGCCTACAACTGGCGATAGCTGATGTACAAGGTCGTCGCCCAAATGACTGGCTACTTGCTGAAGCTGATTACTTGGTAAAAATGGCTGGCCGTAAACTGTGGCTTGAGCATGATGTGGTTAGTGCTACCCGCTTAATGGAAAATGCCGACCAACGAATCTCTGCACTAAACGACCCAAGCTTAACTCCTCTACGCCGAGCGATGGCCAATGACATTACGACATTAAAAGCCATTCCTCTTATTGACCGTGATGGATTAATTCTTAAGCTGAATAGTCTTGAACAACAAATTAATCAATTACCATTGGCCAGCGCGATTCTTCCTGAAGCCAATACGATTGAGAAAAAAGAAGTGTCGACTAATATCAATGATTGGCAATCGAACCTAATGCAATCACTGGATGACTTCGCAGGACACTTTATTACTTATCGTGTGCGTGAAGGCAATGTCATCCCATTATTAAGTCCTGAGCAACACTTCTACCTAAAAGAAAACATTAAAGGTAAATTGCTACTGGCTTCAAAAGCGTTATATCGTGAACAAAGTGAAGTGTACGCAACCGCTTTAGAAAGTGCGAAATTATGGTCTTCACAATATTTCCAACAAGATGACCCAGCAGTAAAAAGCTTTATGGCTCAGTTGGATTCCTTAGCAAAATTCAAAGTCGATGT
>JAAGZR010000004.1 GCA_024206155.1 Aliivibrio sp. | reverse complement strand
TCAGCCTTGGTTGCCGCAAACAATACCTTATCAATTTTTGGTGAAAACAGACGTTTTAACATCGAACTTTTGCCATACTGAAAACTGTGCATCAGTTGATCAACCGCTTGGCGCATATCGTTAAATGACTGTTCACCTGCATTTAATGGCTGTAAACAATCGACCAAGACAATTTGACGATCAAAATGTCTAAAATGTTCGTTATAAAACTTCTTCACAACGTGCTGTTGATAATGTTTATACCGTTTTTTCAATACGGCAATATTCGAGTCTTTCTTCGCTTTTGCTAGCTCTTCTTCTGTGTATTTATGCAGAAACATAAATGGGAAAAACTGCAAGACCGGTGCACCCGCGAGTTCTCCAGGTAATACAAAACGCCCCGGCTGTACCCAATGCAGACCCTGAGAATCTTTACAGCTATGAAGATACTGAGTAAATAACTCTGCAATATGACTGATTTGTTTTTCATCGACAGGCGCTAAAGGATCTAACTTTTTCGCCTCTTTTAGCCATGCTTCAGAGAGTATTTTTCTATGCCCAGTTAAGTTAGCCTGTTGTTGCTTTGACCATTCAAGATAATCCATATCCAGTAATGGAAGATCCAATAGCCACTCTCCCGGATAATCGACAATATCAACGTATAAAGTCGCGCTGTCTTGCAAATGTTTTAACAAACCCGATTTAGGTTTAAATTTAATAGCTAAACGTAATTCACTCACGTCCCGTGTAGGCTCTGGCCAGGTTGGTGGCTCTGATAATAACGAATCCATCCCTTCATCATATGTAAAACTTGGAATTGATAAATTTGATTGAGGTATGCGTTTCGCCCCTATCATTCGCCCTTCACGGGTTACTGATAATAAAGGTAATTTATCGCTTGAAGCGGCATGTAAGCACTGATTAACCAAAGAGGTAATAAACGCCGTCTTACCTGCGCGCGATAGCCCTGTAACCGCCAATTTGACGTGGCGATCCATGCTTCGGCTAACTAATTTATTCATTTCTTTGGTTAATCTACTCATTCATATTTCCCTCTTTCTACAAACAACAAATGGAGTGTACAGAACTGAATCTGAACACCCCATGAACAAGGTCTTAGTTATCACTTAATTAAAGATTACGAAACTCGCGCCGCACCTTGTACTCCGAAGAAGTGACATACCCTTCCATTCGGCGGATCTTCTCTTCCATTCTGGCCATATCTTTATCAACACGCTTAATCACTTCTGATGCTGATTGACCCGCTTGCCATGGTTTACTTTTTACTGTGTGCTCACGTTTTTCTTCTGTGCGGTAGTACATTTCAACCGGAGCTTTATCTAAAAACAGCATGGCAGCAAAGTACGCTAGCATAACAAGAAAACCCGCACTGAATAACGCAGCAGATACCACTAAAATACGTACTATCCACGGTTCAATACCAAAGTACTGTGCAATACCTGCACAAACACCACCAATTTTTCCGTTTCGAGTATCTCTATACAGTTCTTTTGACATTAGCGCTCCCTCCAGCTTGGGGATTCTGCATCCAGAATTTTCTCTAATGTTTCAACACGACGTTGCATTTTATCCGCACGCTCTGTCATCGTTTTTAATAGCTGTGTGTCTTCTTGTGACAAACCTTGCGCTGTTTTTCCTTTACTTCGGTAATGTAAAAACAGCCATAACGGTGCAACAAAAATAAAAAATATAACCAATGGGAAAGCAAAAAAGCCGCTCATTGTTTTCTCCTTAGTAATTCAAATTCAATCAATTCTTGTAATCTATTATGCGTCTTTCTTCATTTGTTCTTTTAGGCGCTCTAATTCTTTTTCAATTTCATCTTGCGCTTGCAACTCTGCAAATTCTTGCTCTAGTGAATTTGCTTTACCCATTGAGTAAGTGTCTGCCTTTGCGTCCAATTCGTCAATACGACGCTCATATTGTTCAAACTTTGCCATTGCACGTTCTGTTTTACCTGAATGCGTATGCGCTTTAATGTCGTTACGGTGTTGCGCTGTTTGTTGACGAATAACTAATGCTTGTTGACGCGCACGAGTTTCTGTCAGTTTAGTCTCTAACTCAGTTAATTCTGTGGTCAACTTATCAATGCTTTCTTCTACAAGAATGAATTCTGTTTTTAAACTTGATAAAACATCTTGAACTTTCTGCTTTTCAATTAATGCTGAACGCGCTAAGTCTTCACGTTGTTTAACTAAGGCTAAACTTGCCTTTTCTTGCCAATCGATCACTTGCGCTTCAATTGAACTAATTTTACGTGTCAGCTCTTTTTTATCTGCGATGGCTTTTGCGGATGCAGTTCGAACCTCAACTAATGTGTCTTCCATCTCTTGAATAATTAAACGGATCATTTTTTCTGGATTTTCAGCCTTATCCAGTAAAGAAGTTACATTGGCATTAACGATATCTGCAAAACGTGAAAAAATACCCATAATTCATTCCTCTCAATTAATATCAATTTAGATAACTATTTTTAAATCTACTTTTGACTATTACACAATACATGCCAAGATTTCATTCATTAAAAATCAATAGGTTACAACAAATCGACGGAAATTCTATTTTAATCTATAATTAAAATGACCATTATTTAGTAATATTGACCAATTAAATCAAGGGTAATGCATGAGAAAAGACAGCTTAATCGGAGAATCAGATGCGTTTTTATCTGCGTTAGACCAGGCATCTCAATTGGCGACGATAGATAGACCAATCCTAATTCTTGGTGAACGCGGAACCGGAAAAGAGTTAATTGCCCAACGGCTTCACTTTCTATCAAAGCGATGGGATGAGCCATTAGTGAGTTTAAACTGTGCCACCTTAAGTTCTGGTACATTAGATTCGGAGCTTTTTGGTCATGACGCAGGCTCATTTACGGGAGCAAAACAGCGTCATCAAGGTCGATTCGAACGTGCTGATGGTGGTTCCCTCTTTTTAGATGAACTAGGAACCGCGCCTTTAACCGTGCAAGAAAAATTGCTTCGAGTGATTGAATATGGTGAATATGAACGCGTTGGTGGATCTCAAACCTTAAAAGCAGACGTTCGCTTGATTTGTGCGACCAACCAAAACCCGCAAGACTTAATAGCAGAAAATAAATTTAGAGCGGATTTACTAGATCGATTATCTTTTGATGTGATTCATTTACCCCCGCTACGATACCGAGAGCAAGACGTACTGATACTTGCAGAACATTTTGCCATAAAGATGTGCCAAGAAATGAACTTAACGTATTTTGCAGGGTTTTCAGATTATGCTCAGCATCAAATCTTAGGTTATGACTGGCCCGGTAACGTCCGTGAGTTAAGAAACTGTATTGAAAGAGCCGTGTTTAAGCATAACCATGAAGAGGCTCAAATCGAGTCAATTCAGCTCAACCCTTTTGTTTCTCCATGGGCAGACTCTCAGTTACCCTCTTATACTTCAGCTATACTCAATGCTCAAGAAAGAGAAGAACAAGCTATATCGCTACCACTGAATTTAAAACAATTTCAGGTAGAACAAGAGAAAGCACTACTTGAACAAGCGCTATTAAAAACACAACATCACCAACGAAAAGCCGCTGAAGCATTAGGCATTACCTATCACCAATTTCGTGGGTTATTGAAAAAACACCAACTCTTGACCACAATCAAGGGATAATCTTAGATATTTAAGTGCAGAACCAGTCACTTGGGTATAAAATGGCAGGTTCATTAATTAAAATCGATAAAAAGCTGCGGTCATTATGAAAATTATTGCGCGCATACTCATAACCGCAACAGGATTATTTAGTCTTGTTGGTTGTTATGATGCGGGGATTAAACAAACAATCCATGAAACAGGGTTCATTTACTGTGAATCAGGAAATCTAGATACTTTTAATCCACAAATCTCTGATGAAAACAGTATTCTTGAAGCCGTTAGCGCTCAGATCTATGATCGCCTGCTTATTATTGATCCCATTACGCAAAAGCCATCGCCAAATTTAGCCAGCGAATGGCAAGTTGATCAGACTGGCACTATTTATACTTTTACCTTACAACCTAACGTTGCATTTCATACCACTGACTTATTTACACCAACACGTTTTTTAAACGCTAATGATGTTGTTTTTAGTTTTGATCGCATAATAAATCCTGATAATTCGTACCACAATGTGAATTCTGGTCACTATCCATGGTTTGAGAGTATCAATTTCCCTCAAACAGTGACTTCAATAAAGGCCATTAACCCACATCAGGTTCAATTTACACTTTCTTCTCCTGATAATACCTTTTTATCTTCTTTAGCGACCACTTACGCGGTTATTCTCTCAAAAGAATATGCCCAGCAACTTGCGGCCTCTGACGATAAAAACCTAATTGATTCGCTACCTGTCGGTACTGGTCCTTTTAAACTATCGCAATTTCAAAAAAGTGAAATGGTGCGTTTAAAACGACACAACAACTACTGGCAAGGCAAAGCTAATATGTCGCAAGTGGTATTTGATATATCAAGTAGAGGGACTGGTTCATTAGCAAAACTACTGCGCGAAGAGTGTGATGTGGTAGCAAACCCTATATCCAGTCAATTGCCAATTATTATTGAAAATGATGAATTGACTTTGTATTCGCAAACGGCAACCAATGTTGCTTTTATTGCTATTAATACAGAGAATCCATTATTACAGAATCAACGGGTGCGTAAAGCGCTCAATTTTGCGATTGACCGTTCAAGTTTGATTAACTCGGTTTACTATAATTCAGGTATTGAGGCAAGGTCTATCTTACCTCCTGCTTCTTGGGCTTATGGCAATGACAGCTCTTTTATTCACTATAATCTAAATTACGCAAAAGGATTATTACGTGAAGCTGGTATAGAAGATGAAATTGAACTGACGATGTTGGTGTCTCTTGATAATAATTCTTATAATCCAAGTCCTAAAAAGTCAGCTGAAATCATTCAGAGCAACTTTGCAGACATCGGGATTAAACTTAAATTAATTACTAGCGATCTGTTAAACCGTAATGAACTCGCAGAAAATAACATCGATTTAGTATTAACTGGTTGGAATGCTAACAGCTCAGATCCTGATACTATGCTAAGGCCATTGCTTTCGTGTGACGCAAAACAAGCTCGATTCGGTGTTGCCAATTGGTGTAATAAGGAGTTTGATTTCTTGCTTGATTTAGCAAAAGAGACTAGTGAACCACGCTATCGTGCTAATTTATACCGCCAGATCCACAATCTATTAAGTGAAGAGATGCCCATAATACCCTTAGCGCATGGGATTAAATATCAAGCGAATCAATCTTCGCTACAAGGCTTTATATTAAGTCCATTTAATACCTACCCATTCTATAAGATTAAAAGAATTAAGGAGGCGAAATAATGTGGATTTACACGATACGACGCTTTAATTTATTCATTATTACACTATTGATCCTAACCTTAATTGGTTTCAATATATTGCGTCTTGACGATAGCTCTGCATGGTCACAAACCTCTTTCTTCTCTGGTTGGTTCACCTACTTAGGGCATTTAATTAGCGGGAATCTTGGTGTGAACGAATACGGTGTAAATATGCTGGATGAAATTCTGCGTGTTTTCCCTGCTACTATCGAACTGTGCTTCTTTGCTTTTTTTATCGCCCTTATCATAGGGACCCCTATTGGGACTATTGCAGGCATGCGTCAAGGCAAGTCATTGGACACCTTTATTTCATCTGTTGCCTTGCTTGGCTATGCTATGCCCTTGTTTTGGATAGCATTAATATTACTTATGTTTTTTAGCTTGAAGCTTGGCATTACTCCTGTTTCTGGCCGTTACAGCTTATTATACGAGCTTGATACTAAAACAGGGTTTGCCTTTATCGATGTATTAGCTTCTAAGTCCCCTTACCGTACAGAAATGCTCCAAAATATTATTCAGCACTTAATATTGCCTACTTTGGTACTTTCAATTGCACCGATGACAGAAGTAATTCGCTTAATGCGCTCTTCCGTTTCTAAAGTAATTACTCAAAATTACATTAAAGTCGCTCATACAAAAGGGCTGTCTAAATTTCAAATCATGGTTAAACATATTATTCGTAATGCACTGCCACCCATTATTCCAAAACTAGGCATACAGCTATCAGGCCTATTTACTGCGGCTATTTTAACTGAGTCTATTTTTAACTGGCCAGGCATTGGTCGCTGGCTTTTGGGTGCTATTATTAATCAAGATTTTGTTGCTGTTCAAGCGGGGGTAATTACTGTTGCTTCATTTATTTTATTCGCAAATATTCTATCCGATTTATTAGGTGCAGCGGTTAACCCATTAGTAAGGAAAGAGTTCTATGCTCTCAAATAGTGTTTATCAAGAAGAACATATTCCAACGCAAATAGAGCGTTTTTGGTTAAGTTTTCGAACGAATTCCTTAGCCATGTTCGGATTTTGGTTTTTATTATTAATTATTATAATTACCATCACTTCACCATGGTTAAGCCCTTATGATCCTCAGTGGCAATCAGATAATCTATTAATGCCTCCATCATGGAATTCTGAAGGCGATGTTGCGTTCTTCTTGGGTACCGATGATTTAGGTCGAGATATTCTCTCTCGTTTATTAATGGGATCACAATTAACTTTTGGCTTTGCTGTAATTGTTGCACTATTTTCCGGCTTTGTTGGTTGCACCATTGGTATTTTTGCTGGTATGACTAAGGGGCTATTATCAAGTGCTTTAAATCATCTATTTGATACCATTCTCTCTATCCCTTCCCTATTACTCGCTATTATTTTTGTGGCCTTCTTAGGGTTTGGGGAATTTAATATTTTATTGGCAATCTGGTTAGCTCTCATTCCTCGTTTCATTCGCGCTGTATACACCGCGGTTCATAATGAGGTAGAAAAAGATTATGTCCTTGCTGCCCGACTTGATGGTGCGAACGACTTCTACCTTTTATGGAATTCTGTATTACCCAATATTCTCACTGTTATCGTCGCAGAAATGACATTAGCGATTTCAGTGGCTATTTTAGATATTACCGCTCTGGGTTTTCTTGGTTTAGGCGCACAAGCACCAAGCCCTGAATGGGGAGCTATGTTAGGCGACTCTATTGAGTTAATTTATACTGCTCCGTGGACAGTAACGTTACCAGGTATCGTCATTACCTTTACGGTTATTATCATTAACTTAGTTGGTGATGGTATTCAGCGTGCATTAAATGCAGGGACAGAGTAATGCCTTTATTAGATATTCGTCACTTAACCATTGAGCTCGAAACACCGCAAGGTATGGTAAAAGCTGTCGAGCGTATGAGCCTAACACTTAATGAAGGTGAAATTCGCGGATTGGTAGGTGAATCAGGTTCAGGTAAGTCTCTTGTTGCTAAAGCAATTTTAGGGATCACCAAAGATAACTGGAAGATCAGTGCTGATAGAATGCGATTAGGTAATATTGACCTTCTGGCATTATCACCAAAAGAACGCCGCCGGGTGATTGGACGTGAAATGGCGATGATCTTCCAAGAACCATCAACCTGTCTCGATCCATCAGAGCAAGTGGGTAACCAATTAAAAGAAGCAATACCGTCAAAGTACTTTACTGGCAGTTTGTGGCAGCGTTGGAATTGGCGTACGAAAGGCGCTATTGCTCTACTTCATAAAGTAGGGATCAAAGATCATAAGCGCATCATGAAATGTTATCCATATGAATTAACAGATGGTGAATGTCAAAAAGTAATGATCGCTATGGCTATTGCCAATAAGCCTCGTATCTTAATTGCTGATGAGCCAACCGATGAATTGGATGCAGTAACTCAGTCACAAATATTCCGTTTATTAAGCCGCATGAATCAAGTCAATAACACCACGATTCTGTTGATCAGCCATGACTTAATCACCTTAACGCAATGGGTAGATAGAATCACAGTAATGTACTGTGGCCAATCGGTTGAGTCTGCTTGTCGTAAGGATATTCTGGAAGTACCAAAACATCCTTACACCAATGCGCTTCTACGAGCCATGCCTGATTTTAGCAAAGATGGGATCCCTCATAAGGCCAAGTTAGAATCATTGCCAGGAACAATTCCACCATTACAGCATTTACCTATTGGTTGTCGTTTAGGTCCTCGTTGTCCTTATGCCCAACGAAAATGCGTGCAAGTCCCGAAAGGTCGTAAAGTGAAAGATCATAAATTTAGCTGCCATTTCCCATTAAACTTTGAGGAGAAGAAGAATGACTGCGCTTCTTGAGGTCACTGATCTTAAAAAAGATTACGTTTTTCGGACTGGGTTATTTCGCAAACAAGTACGAGAAGCAGTTAAGCCCGTCAGCTTTTCATTAGAAGCGGGACAAACAATAGGTTTTATTGGTGCGAACGGCTCAGGTAAATCAACATTAGCAAGAATGCTTGCAGGTGTCGTTGAACCTACTTCTGGCATCATTAAAGTTAATGGTGAAGTTCTAGATTACAAAGATTTTCAGACTCGTTGTAAGCTAATACGTATGATTTTTCAGGATCCTAACTCATCGTTAAATCCTCGAATTCAAATAGGCCGTATTTTAGAAGGTCCATTGAAGCGTAATACCAGCATGCCTCAAGAAGCAAGAGAGCGCCGCGTTAAAGATACTCTGCAACGTGTTGGCTTATTACCCGAACATGCTTACTTCTACCCACAAATGCTGGCAACAGGCCAAAAACAACGAGTCTGCTTGGCTCGAGCTTTAATCTTACAACCGTCTATTATTGTTGCAGATGAAGCCTTGAATGGACTCGATATGGCGATGCGTTCTCAGATCATTAACCTGTTTTTAGAGCTTCAACAAGAGATGGCCATTTCATTTATCTACGTATCGCAACATATTGGTGTAGTAAAACATATTACCGACAAAGTGATGGTAATGCATGAAGGGGAAGTGGTAGAAAAAGGTCCAACCCAAGAGATCTTTGCAAACCCTCAACACTCTATTACACAGCGCCTTTTAGCTAGCCATTTTGACGCCCCTACACACGATAGAAAGCAGCGTATTAGTGCAGCGACACCTAAAATTGAGTGCTAGATTAGACTAAATAAATCCCATCTCTATTATCAATAATAAAGATGGGACTATTTAACCTCAACTCGGGATAAGAAAGTCGAGTAGTAAATTTTTCATGCACTTAAATTAAACCAATAAGTCAGTCATATTAATTTAGATAGATACCAAGATTGCGCGGCTACTTAACCCACTTTCTAAAGTCAGTAATAACATCTGCGCAGGCTCGTCATTCAGTTGTTCACCTGTCCAAAAATCACGCCAAATTGAAGGCTGATCAGCCACTAGCGTGTGTTCCATTGGCTCATCATCATAATTAAAGACACAATGAAGTTCATGCTGATAATTAAGTCGAAGTGTACAGTGACGATTTGATAATGATTTAAACTGTGCTGAATCTTGTGTTAGGCGGTGACGTGACAATAGATTCTTCCATGTCTTCTTCGCAAAGTTATTCAACTCAGGTAACGGATCACCAGATAAGGCTAATCCGCCAGAGGCTAAGATCACATTACGGTGAAATTCATAATCTTTTCGTTCTGCCCCTTGATTAGGTAAGGAAATTAAGGTGATACAATCCGGATCAATTTGCCATAATTTACGATGCTGCCAACTACGATAAAATGTCTCTTTTGCAATTTGCTCAAACCGCTCGGCTTTTCTTTCTACGTCATCAGAGACGCGCATTGCATCCACAAGACCTAAAGATGGCCACATTGGCGCATTACACCCTAGAATTAACGCCTCTCCAGCACCATTAATAATGGCATGCATACCTAAACGATAGGCTTCAATTCCAGTTATACCTGACTGAACACGAACACCTTTTAATGATCCCCAGTAATTTGCATCCAATTTGAAAAGTTCAACTCCCCACTCCTCTCTCATGGTCCGAATCACTTCAGTTAAATGGATCTGCACGGCTTGTTTTGAAGTATCAAGAATATACCAAGGTGTACAACGCCACCCCCCATAAGTGATATCTTCGGCTTTTAATAACTCACCATTTTGATGACGTACAAACCAATCTGGATGATTTTTAAAGATCTCTGACTCTGGTTGAGCAATAAACGGAGCAATCCAAATAGCTGGCTTTTTGCCTTTACTTTTTATTGCCGCTAATAAGCTTTCAATGCCATTAGGGAATTTATCTGACGGTGTTAACCAATCGCCCATAAATGCTTGATAACCGTCATCCAGTAAGACCCACTCAAGTTCTGCTTGTTCATTACTCATCACCTCAAGGTTATCTAAGACGTTTTGTTCGGTTATATCTGCATAATAGGCATACCATGAACACCATCCAACAGGGGCACTTTGCTTTACTCCTGCTCTAATCGGGTGCTGTTGCTGTACTTTTGCGGCATAAAGTTCATACATTTCATCAAGTGAATCCGCTTGAATAACAGTAACCGCTTCCATTTCATTGCTCGCCCAATCCTGAGGGTGAGTATGCTCCCCATCAAGAAATGCCATTACGTTCATTTCACCTTGATGTTGATGAATTTCAAAATACCCAGCAAAACGATAGCAAGACGTGAACCCAAATAGTGTAAAACCATCGGACTGCTCAATGACTAAATAGTTGTAGAAACGTTTTTTGGCTTTTTTTGAATATAAACGATAACTGGCGTTATTATCTGGACAACGGCCAATATCTTGAGGAGAGTTAACCTGACCACCCGTTTGAGATAGCATTTGAAAGCCATCACCTAAAATTTTAGCATCATGCTCTAATTGTGTAGGGAACTGTAAAACAAGATAATGATCATTGATAGGCAGGTTATGAATGCCAGCAAAACGCATAGTAACTTGGTCATCTTTCAGTTCATAAACTAAATCGGTTTGAACAGGAATGGTTTCTTGTCCGCATAAGAAAAATAATGGGTTCATCATGCACTTCCTACTGCTCGTTTTGATAGCTAAATTGATCAGATAGCTGTGTAATATCCATAGAATACTACTATTAAAGATACAAGCAACAATAACAATCCAAGAGCAGGAACTTTAGATGATATTACCAATTTTAAATACTAAGAAATGTCTTTGACACTAACTTAAAGTACTAATGCATAAAAAATCCGATATTGGTTTCCCAATATCGGATTTTAACATTTCTAACAATCAGTAAATGCCCTAAAACATTTATTAACTGATTATTGCTACCTAAATAATAGATATATTTTATTCAACAATAATTGGACCACCAAATGAAGTTACTGGAGGTACTTTACCTTTAAATTTCTCAAAGTTAACTAGACATGTATTCGCTGATGTCGCCTGAGCAAGTTCAGATGTAGGAATATCTTGTGTTAGTGTATTTGGATCACCAAAAGTACAGATTGCACCCACTTTTGCACTTAATGGGCCATACCATGCACCTTCTTCGATACGGATAACACCGCGAGGGTAGCTATCATCAAGTACTGCACCAGCAATAAGCTGACCACGATCATTAAACACGCGAATTATATCACCATCTTTAACGCCCTTCTCTTTTGCATCAGAAGGGTTAATGTACGCTGGTTCACGACCTTGAACAGTATAAGTGGCACGAAACGCTTCAGATTCACACATCTGTGAATGCAGACGCTTATCAGGGTGACAAGATTGCATCCAAAATGGATGTTTTTTAGAGCCTGGACCGCCATGTGAACGTTCAGATTTCTCGAACCACATTGGGTGCCCTTGGCAAAACTCATAACCAAAACGCGCAATCTTACGACTTGATATCTCAATGAAACCAGAAGGTGTGCCTAATGCATTTACTTCAGGATCTTTACGGAAATCAGCGTGACGAACCCATGGTTTACCTTCACCAAAGTCTAGTACCCCTTTCTCCCAAAATTCATCAAATTCAGGCATTTCAAATTTGCCTTGGTTCGATGTTCGGCATTCTGCATAAAGTGAACGGATCCACTCCATTTCATCCATACCACGAGTATATTCTTTATGACGACCAAAACGACGTGTCAATTCAGTCATAATCTCAAAATCAGATCTTGATTGATATAGAGGATCTACAAGCTTATGCATCGCTATTAAGCCACGTGCAGAATATGAGCCATACTGGTCAATATCATTACGTTCCCATTGCGTACATGCTGGAAGTACTATATCAGAAAAACGACATGTTGCTGTCCAAGCAAAATCAATGGTTACTACCGTCTGCAGCTTTTGGAACGCTCTCTTCATTCGGTTGCGATCTTGGTGGTGATGCCAAGGGTTATTACCAGAGAAAACCATCATTTTGAAA
Source organism: Aliivibrio sp. (assembly GCA_024206155.1). GTDB lineage: Bacteria > Pseudomonadota > Gammaproteobacteria > Enterobacterales > Vibrionaceae > Aliivibrio. Next base: position 16,648 of record JAAGZR010000004.1, on the reverse strand, counting down.
CCAGGTAGCACAACTTTAGAACCGTTGTAAAGGATCTCTTTACCAGGTTCTAATAAGCAGTCGATCCAACGCGCTACAGGGATAGTATTACTGTAACCATTGAAGTCGTTGTTATTCCACTTAGGTTCAGTACCTTGATCTATGTTACGTGGGAAACCGCCAGGTCCAGCGAAACCGGTAGAAGGCACCCCAACACTTGAATAGTGGTGACTGTAAGAAACACCACCACCAGCAAGGCCAATTTGTCCAGTCATTGCCGATAAAACTGTACCCATCCAGTATGGTTGCTCACCATGCTGTTGACGTTGAATAGACCAACCAAATAGGATCTGTGTACGACCCGTCGACATCATTTTTGCGAAGTCACGAATTTTATCCGGTGATAGACCACAAATTTCAGAAGCCCACTCAGGTGTTTTAACCACTTTATCTTTAGTTTCACCAAGTACATATTGCATGAACTCATCAAAACCTAAACAATAAGTTTCGATAAACTTCTTATCGTACATATCTTCTGTATACAGCGTATAGGCTACCGCCAACATGAACGCCACATCAGACTGTGGATTGATGTACATGTGATCATTCTGTAAATAGCGCTGTGTTTTATTCTTAACAGGATCAACAGAAAGTACGTTAATTTCACCCTTTGCGATTTTTTCTTTAAGTTGCTCTAAATACGCATAAGATTGATGAGTCTCACAGTTCCATCCTACTTGTAGGTTTTTAACTGGATCCGTTGCCCATAAAATAATGTTATCTGAATGCTCTAGGATCTCAGACCAAGATGTACCCTGTGCATAAACCTCAGTTGAGCCAAGTACGTATGGCATAATCGTTTGGCCAGCACCCGTCGAATAGTCGCCTACTTTTTTGATGAAGTTACCATGCATACCAACCGCACGTTGCATTTGTGCAGTACAGTTATGGAAAGAACCGGTTTGGTTCCAGCCTGTTTGACCTGCGTGCAAAGCCCATGGACCGTAGTCTTTTTGTACACGCTCAAGCTCACGGTAGAATAAATCTAACGCTTCATCCCAAGTTACACGGATAAAACGGTTGTTACCGCGAGTCTCAGCTGAGTACTTATGCTTTTTCAGCCAGTCTAAACGTACCATTGGGTAACGTACACGACTTGGGCTATAAATAATCCCTTTGATACCATTCAACATATCTGTTGGGTGTTTATCCAGTTCTAACGCTTTAATTTCTTGAACTTTGCCACCATAGATGTGCGCACGGAACGCACCCCAGTGTGAACCAGACATACGCCATGTACCCGTTGTTTCTGCAGCATTGGCTTTTGAAGACATTAGTAGGCTTGGACCCACTAAAGATACTGCACTTGTTGTTGCAACACCTTTTAGAAAACTTCTTCTGCTAATAGACATATTCTATCTACTCCATTAATTCTTAGTGTTTTTCGTCAGAAAAATCTGAAGAGTGTTTTTGTAGGTATTTCAATACAAGCGACTTACTGTCCGTATCAAAGTTAACGAATGCCATCATGCCATCAAACATACCAGGCCATGTATTTGCATCGAAATGTGCTTCAGCTGGTTGCGTGTGACATACAGAACAGTTTGTTTTGTATGACTCTCCTGCTTTTTGCCAAACAGTCGTGTAATCTGGTAAGAAATCTTCTTTCTTCATCCATAGATTCACAGTGATACGTTGCCAAGGAAGCCCCGTTAGTTCATCTTCTTTTGTTTCAAATTTTTCAACAACCTTATCGTTTCCAGCCGCATCTTTAAGCAGTGAACCTACAGCGATATTTAACCCAAAATCTTCTTGGATAACACGACCGAAGCCTTTAACTTTACGCCAACCTTCAATTGCAACTTTTATTGCATCACCTTTCTCTTCCACTACAGTGACTTGAGATGCAGGGTTTAATAGCCCAGCTTCGATCGTTAATTTCTCATCTTCGTACATAGGAAGGTGACGAACAGAAACATACGTTTGACCATCTTCATACTTAGTATTACTTGCTAGTTGAGTTAACTCACTTACCATACCACCAGAGCTATCCATATTAGCAGGGAGGCTGTGTGCAATACCTTTATGGCAATCTACACAACTTTGATCACGCTCCTGAGCACCTTTCATTTGGATACGTGCTGTTGGTTTCATTTTAGAGAAATCCATACCGTCATAATCATGACAGTTACGACATTCAAGAGATTTGTTTGCGCTAAAACGGTCCCATTCGTGCTGGGCTAAAACTATACGGCGCTCTTCAAATTTCTCGGGCGTATCAATGAAACCAAATACGTGAGCAAATACTTCTTTACTTGCTTGCATTTTACGCGCAATTTTAGAAGTCCATTCATGGGGAACATGGCAATCAGGACATGTGGCACGTACACCTGAACGGTTTTTATCGTGAATAGTACCCGCGTATTCAGGTACAACGTTATCAGCGTGACAGCTTACACAAAATTCTTCAGTATTCGTTGCTTCTAACGCAACATTAAAACCACCCCAGAAAATAACACCTGCGATGAAGCCACCAAGGGTAAGTACACCCAAGCTGATATGTACACTTGGGCGAGCAAAGACCGCCCAAGCTCTTTTAAGTAATGACATCATAATTGTTTCTCTTTAATATAATTCTAATTTGTTACGGCTGACGATACTTAAAAAGAATCAACCACCGTGACCTGGCATACCAAAAAACATCATCTGCATAAACCACACAGAGAAACCGTAAGCACCAACCACACCCACACTTAGAATTGGGAAAAGAACAACTGTAATGAAGAAAAATGCTTTCCATTCAGAAGTGCGTTCTGCTCCATCGTTTTGCTTTATTGCATTGCTCATAATTTTATTCCTAGTTATTTTTCTACTTTATAAATATAGAAAATGTTAACAAGTTATCGAACCTATCTGACATAGATTTTAATCCCTCACAAATAGTGCTTCAATAAAATTTTTAAGATAAACCTTTTTATCGACTAAATTCTTGCGTTCATCCAGAGATGTATTGAATTTAAGCATAATGTGTAAAAATGTTAACAATTGTGAGTAATTAATTTTATATAAACATTGTTAACGATGTTAAATGTTTCTAAAGGATAGGTAACTTTGACAATTCTAATAATTGATCTATATCAAATTTAGCACTCTATTTATAAAGTAGCACGTAAATATCACGCTATCGGCTTCTTTATTAAACAATCTTGGCATAAACATTCAGTATTCTCAGAAGCAATACCCACATTACGAGTTTCAACCTCAAAACACCAACATGTTTCTTTACCCATTTTGATATCACATTGAGCTGGCGTTGTACATTCAGGGCAAGTATGTGTTGTTTTGCCTGATAACCTATCCATCACTCTGTCTCTTTCTTTATCAGTCATTGATTTCCAGGCTATGATCTCAGTGATGGTGCGTTTACAACCAATACAAATGCCATCTTCGTTTTTACAAGCCGCAATACAAGGTGTTTTCATCTTTACTTTTCTCTATATCCTTTAAATCCCATACAAGTCATGGGATAATCATCGGAATTCAATATCGTTATTATTAGGAATGATTTATGGCACTAAGCTTACAAGAGCAAATGCTAAAAGCTGGGTTAGTGAACCAAAAGAAAGTAGCAAAAGCAAAAAAAGCTTCAAAAAAATCACGCGTTCAAAATCGTGAAGCAAAGGCTGCAGTTGAATTAAACAAAGCAGCACAAGCAGAAAAAGATAAAGAACTAAGCTTGCAGCATAAAGCAGAGAAAGAAAAAAAAGAATTAGCCTCACAAATCAAACAGTTAATTACCGCTAATAAGTTAGATCGCTCTCACGGTGACATTGGTTATAATTTTACTGATGGTACTTTAGTCAAAAAAATGTATGTAGATAAGACAATGCAAACACAATTAGTTGCTGGTCGCCTTGCTATCGTGCACTTTAATGACGATTATGAAATTGTCCCTGCAGGTGTGGCTGATAAGATTACCTTGCGTGATAAATCAATTGTTGTGCTTAACAACGTAATAGCGGAAGATGCACAGGATGAAGACGACCCGTATGCGGAATTCGTTATTCCTGATGATCTAATGTGGTAATGTAATGAGCCGTAAAAACAAAGTTAAAGAGACTCTTTTAAAGAAACACCGCCGAACCCAAACTAAAAACAGCCGTTCGCAAAACAAGCCAAAATACATCAGTAAAGCTGAACGTGAAAAAATGGCACTTGAAGCAGAGCAAGCAACGGTAGAGTCAGAGAACACAGAACAAGTAACACCATCAGAAGAGTAACATTTCTGGTCAAGTGATACAAAAATACCTCATTGTTATAATAAACAATGAGGTGCTTTATAATAATACAGTTTACTGCATCAAAAGCCTTCTAAGCATTATGTAACAGTACTTGTAACTCATTCAGGTTCTTAACTGTATAGGTTGGTTTAACCCCTTCAGGGCACGCTTGTTGTGTTGCATTTAACCAGCATGTATCAATACCTACATTCATACCACCAAGAACATCTGAGTCTGGGTTATCCCCTACCATTAATACTCTAGGTAAGTTTACTTCTCCCATTTGAGAAAACGTATACTCAAAAATACGCTTATCAGGTTTCGCTACACCAACTTGTTCAGAGATAATAATCAACTCAAAGTAGTGGCTAAACTCTGTTTTTTCTAAACGAATTTTCTGTAGCTCAGTAAATCCATTAGTTATGATCCCCATTTTCACATTATTCGCTAACAAACAATCAAGTAATTCTCTTGCGCCGTCTAATGGTGTGCAAATATCTGCCATTGCCACCATAAAAGCACTGTTCATAGTTTTTGGTGTAACGCCTACTTTCTTTGCCCACCCTTCAAATCGCGTTTCTTGCAGCTGCTGAGCAGTAATTTCATTATCTTGGTATTGCACCCACAATGGTTTATTAACCAATTGATATTCAATGAATTGTTCGTTACTAAAATGAATGCCGTATCCTTCAAACATACGCTGTAAACCTGCAAACGCATCGAAATGAAAAAGGGTTTCATCGGCATCAAATAATATCCATTGGTACTTCATCTTTACTTCCTTTATGAGCTTATATTTTCAAGAACTTTATTTTGAGCATAGGTCTGATTGAGTCACACTTACACCTTTAATTTGTGCAAACCAGTGTTGCCCAACTTCTAATACAAGTTCTTCTTGGGCCCAGCGTGTAATATTGGCCCACAGTATATGTCCAGATAAATTCAATTTAACTGCCACTACATCGTTTTCTTTATCTTCCGTTAAACTGTCGATGATGACTGGAAGAATATTACGAATAGAGCTTTGTTCCGGTTGCTGTTTAATCAAAGAAACATCATTAGCTCGAATACGTAATCGAATTTTTTGCCCTTCTTCCGTACACTTACAAGGCGTCTTAACCCAGATACCCTGCTGAGAATTATTTAAGGTGACTAATGTCATAGGGTGATCTGAATGTAACTCAGTAATAAATCCTTCTAATAATGCAGAATGTTCTGATGCATTTAACCAAGGGCGCATTAATGGCGATCCCCATACATCTGTAATGTCTCCAGATAGACTCACTTTACCTTGGTTCAATAAAACCATGTGATCGGCTAAACGTAAAATTTCATCTAAACTGTGGGTGACATAAATAATTGGGGTTTGGATTTCTTTTGCTAACCTTTCTAAATAAGGCATTACTTCATGTTTTCTTGGTAGATCTAAAGAGGCTAATGGCTCATCCATAATAAGTAATGCAGGTTCTGATAAGATAGCTCGGCCAATCGCCACTCTTTGTTTCTCACCACCAGACAATGAATGCGGATAACGTTGCAGCAGAGATTCAATGTCTAACAGCTTTACGACATCATCAAATAAACACGTTCTTTTTCCATTGCACCCATACAGCAAATTTCCTTCTACTTTATAGTGGGGGAATAAACGCGCATCTTGAAAAACATAACCAATGTGACGCTGCTCTGGCGGTATAGAAACTTTCTTCTCAGAATCAAATAATACGGAGTTATTAAGAGTGATTCGCCCTGAATCTGGTGAGCTAAGCCCACTAATTATATTAGCAAGTGAGGACTTACCTGCACCCGAACGCCCGAAAATGGCACAGATCCCAGATGAGGGTAACGTTAACTGAACATCAAGATTCAAATCACCTAATTGTTTTTTTATATCAATGACTAACATGAATTAACCCATTAACCTTTTTTTGCTGGCACGTGCTAACCATTCTGAGAGTAATAATGAGATTAAAGCAACAATAATAGAAATCACACATAGGCGTGCTGCCTCCATTTCGGCTCCTGGGGTTTCAATATAACTGAACATAGCAAGAGGGAGTGTTCGAGTCTCACCCTCTATATTTGAGACGAAACTGATCGTTGCACCAAACTCACCTAAACTGCGTGCAAAAGCCAATACCGCACCAGTTAAAATTCCCGGTAACATTAATGGTAAAGTAATCGTAGTAAATACTTTAGAACGTGAAGCGCCTAATGTTCTTGCGGCTTGCTCTAACTTTTGATCGACGGATTCTAGAGCTAAACGAATTGCACGTACCATTAAAGGTAATGCAACGATAGCGGAAGCAAGCGCTGCGCCTTTCCAGTTAAAGCTAAACGTTATGCCAAACCAATCATATAGCCATTTACCTATAATGCCTTGTCGACCCATTGAAATCAGTAGTAAGTAACCAATCACTACTGGCGGCAACACTAGCGGTAAATGAATTAAACCATCAAGTAAGCCCTTACCTTTAAATTCACAGCGAGCTAATACCCAAGCTAGGAGAATACCAATTGGCAAAGAAAAGCTAACAGCAATACCTGCAATTTTTAAACTTAATAATAAAGCCTCTACTTCGTAATCCGTTAATATCATTAGATAGTCGTAAATCCATAAGAAATAAATATATTTTTTGCTTCATCAGACAATAGATATTGGTAAAAACGAGTCACTTGCTCTGAGTTTTTATTTTTAATCATTGCCATTGGGTAGACAATCGGATCATGTGAATCCGCAGGAAACTTCTCAACAATTGTGACCCCTTTCGATAGCAGTGCATCTGTTTTATACACAATACCGACAGGTGCTTCATCACGCTCAACAAACAATAAAGCCGATCGAACATTGTTACCTGAAGCTATATGATCTTTTATTTCTGGCCAACGAAACTGTTTTTCTAAACTTTGTTTACCATAGATCCCAGCAGGCACATGTCTTGGATCACCCATCGCGATACGAAAGCCTTTTTGCCCAATAAACCAGTGCCATGTATTTTCTTTTGGCGTTGTTTTAGAAGCTATTAATACTAAGCTATTTTGTAATAAATCAACTTTGCTTGCAGTATCAATTTGATCTTGCTCTTCTAAATAATCCATCCATTTAGTGTTTGCAGAAAGATAAATATCAGCAGGTGCACCATTGGCTATTTGTCGAGCCAGTGATGATGAACCAGCATAGCTAACACGGACTCGCTCACCGGTTTTATCTTGATAATCATCAACAATGTCATTCATTACATTGGTTAAGGACGAAGCAGCATAAACAGTAACATTCGCTGATACCGATAAAGAACTAAACACCAATACTAAAAATAATGTCAATCTAGACATACTTATACCTTCCTTAATAAGCCGCTTTTTTTTCAAATTCATTTGGCCAGATCTGCGATAGATCTAAACTCTCTGCTATAGACTCAGCAATGCGCTCAATCGCTTCTTCTTGAATCGCATTCATATTTATCGCTTTATTCTCTTTTAATCCAGCCCAAGATAGAATTGCTTCAAACGCGCTTGGTTCATCAAAAATACCATGTAAATAAGTACCAAAAATGGTGCTTTCATCATTAAGTGTACCGTCATGCCTTACCATACATTCATTGGTAATTAAGATAGGGGAATGATTATCACCCCCTTTTTCCTCTTCTTTTATGAAGGTACTTACTCCTGCATGAATTTCGTACCCTTTGACTTTTACTGTCTCTTGGTTTGGTAACTTAAGATCTCCTTCGACTAACGTTAATTGTTTTTGTTTTTTAAGTTCCGTCGTAATACGTAAATACCCTAAGCCTGCAATAGATGAGGCTTTTCCTTCAAGACCAAGTGGATCGGAAAGGTTTTCACCTAACATTTGATAACCACCACAAATGCCCATGATTTTGCCACCAAAACGAAGATGCCTTTTAATGTCTTTATCCCAACCTTGTGATTTAAGATAATGTAAGTCGGCTTGCACAGACTTACTCCCAGGAAGAATAATGAAATCAGCACCTGATAATGATTGTCCTTTGCCAACAAACTGAAGATCTATTTCAGGGTGTAAGCGCAAAGGATCAAAATCGGTATGATTACTTATGCGTGTAACAACCGGTACTTTAACTATAAACTTCCCTTTCTCCTGCTGCTCGCTCTTAATCGCATCTTCCGCTTCTAAATTTAATCCATGCAAATAAGGAATAACGCCTAACACTGGTTTACCTGTTTTTTCTTCTAACCACTCGAGACCGGGAACAAGTAAAGAGATATCACCACGAAAGCGGTTAATAACAAATCCTTTTACTCGCGTTTGTTCTGATTCTGAGAGAAGAGCTAATGTGCCATAAAGATGAGCAAAGACACCGCCACGATCGATATCTGCAACAATAATAACCGGAACATCAGCCGCTTCAGCAAACCCCATATTGGCTATATCGTTTTCACGTAAGTTGATTTCTGCAGGACTTCCTGCCCCTTCAATAACAACACATTGATAATTATCAGTTAGATAAGAAAACGATTCCAAAACATAAGGCATGGCTAATTTTTTGTAATCTTGAAAGCCCCAAGCATCCATTGTTTCAATGGCTTTACCTTGAACAATTACTTGAGCACCAATATCTGTGTTAGGTTTTAATAAAATAGGATTCATATGAACATGAGGCTTAACTCTTGCGGCATCAGCTTGAAGAGCTTGAGCACGACCAATTTCCCCTCCCTCTTCAGTTACTGCACTGTTAAGTGCCATATTCTGTGGTTTAAAAGGGGCAACTTGGATCCCTTTATTGGCAAGAACTCGGCATAAGCCTGCCACCAGCACCGTTTTACCAGCATCAGAGGTGGTTCCTTGAACCATCAGTGGAGAAATTTTATTCATAGTTCCATCTATTTACGTTAGATATTAAGCCACTGATATTATCATTATTCTCTGTTAAGAGGGAGGATCTGTTTATCTTCTTCACTTCTTAAGTTTAGATGAATGGAATATGAATAATTTACTCACGATAGATTCAAGCGTGTTTTGTTTTAATAGCTCTATCGAAGCGACACCGCTTAAATTAACTCTTATGCATCACTTAAGGATCTATTATGAAAAAGACAATTATTGCCATTACCGCAGCTCTAACCTTATCTCCAACTATCGCTCTTGCTGGTAATGATGATCACAGCAACCATAAACAAGCACAATTTAACTATACGGGCCCTGTAAGCACAATTACCGTTGCTGAATTACTGAAAGATACAAGTATGTTTACAGAAAAGAATGCCGTTGTAGATGGAAAAATCATCCGTCATATTCGTAAAGATAAATACCTATTCTCTGATGGTACAACAGAAATCCAAATTGAGTTAGACGATGATATCTCATTACCATCAGCTATAAATGAAACCACGAAGGTGCGTTTATTTGGTGAATATGAAGGTGGTAAAACACCTGAAATAGAAGTAGATAGAATGCAAATCCTGTAAAAAATCTAACTAATCATAACTTGGCCTGCATATTGCAGGCTTTTTTATAGATAAAATTCATGAATATTAGGTTAATAGGCTATGGAATCAACAAAACACATTAAAAAGGCACTTATATTGGCAACAGCATTGACTTCTTCAACAGCCATGGCCAATAACTTCCCTTATAGCTTTTTTGAAGCTCGAGTAGGAACTAGTCCTGGTACATTTGGAGCCCAAATTAACCAACAATTTACAGAAAATTCGCACTTAGTTGGACAAATTGAAAGTAAATTTGAAGGTGATTGGGATATCAATGGTGGTATTGGTTTTAACGGTCCTATTAATGAATTTGCTGATATTTATGGCCAGTTACTGCTTCATAACGTAAAAGATAATTCAAGTGACAAATTTGGTGATCAAATGCTCACTGAAGTCAATTTTGGTTTTCGTGCTTGGTTAGTGCAACAAATTGAAGTTGGTGCAAAATATGGCCAACTCTTTAATAGCAACACAAGCAAAGATATTGGTAGCGTGCATTTTCGCTTCCACTCTACCGAGCAACTTTCTGTCGGCGCTGAAGCAAAATTCAGTGGTATTTATGGTAATCAGGTAATGATGACAGCTAGATTTACGTTTTAGTAAACTTAAGAGCGATTTAATAACTCCAGACACTTTTAAGTAACTAAAAAGCCTAAATAACAAGCTAATAAACTTACTTAAATATTAGCCTTTCGAATCAATTTTAGAAAATCAGCATAAAGTCAGTGAATTTATAATTAATTCACTGGCTTTTTTGTTTCAAAAATAAGCATTCTTTAAATCAATCGAAAAACACTTGATTTCACTTCCTTTTGCATCTAACTTGTTAATGTGTTGTTAAAAAGGATGTTACGACATGACAGTGTTGCGTAAATTACTATTATTACTTTGGTTTATTCCCTACTTAGCTTTTTCTATTGAACTATCCCCTTTAGCTCAAGTTCCCTATACAGGAGACTTAAAATCACTAGAAAAGAAAGGGACCATACGAGTTCTTGTCTCTGCCGATCTCGGTTTTTATTATATAGAGAAAGGTCAGCCTAAGGGGATCATTGCTGAGTTTGTTCATCACTTTGAGCTGCATTTACATAAAAGTAAAATTCATGTCAATGTTCAAGTCATTCCCGTACCACGAGATGATCTACTCAATGCACTCGAAGCAGGATTTGGTGATATTGCAGTAGCAAATTTAACAATAACTCCTCAGCGTCTTAAATATGTAGATTTTAGTAACCCTATTATAAGCGATAGTCAAGAATGGCTTGTAACATCAAAATCCATACCTAAAATTACGTCATTTGAAAATCTATCAGGTAAAGAAGTGTGGGTAAGAGCCAGTTCTAGTTACTTTGAAAGCTTACAACAAATTAATAAACAACTATCCTCTGATGGCATTCCACCTATCCATGTTCAATTCATTGAAGAAAACCTTCAAGATTACGAATTAATGGAAATGATTAATCAAGGGATCCTGCCAATAACCGTCATCGATAGTCATAAATCTCAGCTGTGGACAAAGATCATGGATAATATAGTAATTCATGAATCTCTCCCTATCCGCACTAACGCTAATATTGGATGGGCAATAAGAAAAGACAGCCCTCAATTAAAATCTGCGGTTAACCAATACGTCAAAAAAATCAAACAAGGCTCTTTTCTGGGTAACGTTATTTATAATAAATACCTTGATAATACCAAATGGCTAAAAAATGCATTAAATCCAAACACGGTGAAACAATTTAATAATCTTGCTCTCTTGTTTGAACAATATTCAGAGCAATACCAATTCGATTGGCTAATGATTTCAGCCCAAGCGTATCAAGAATCAAGATTTAATAATCGGCTGGTTTCTCATATGGGGGCCGTAGGTATTATGCAAGTCCTTCCAACAACAGCAAGAGAACCTTACATTAATATTAAAAACTTTAGAGAGTTAGAGCACAATATTCACGCAGGGGTTAAATATATGGATTTTGTCCATAAACGCTACTTCTTAAAACCTGAAATAACTAAAGAGAATCAAATGTATTTCTCATTGGCTGCTTATAATGCAGGGCCCGCCAATGTAAGAAAAATGCGTAGAATGGCAGTAAAACATGGATATGACCCAAATGTTTGGTTTAATAATGTGGAGATAATGGCCCGTAAATACGTCAGCAAAGAACCTGTGCATTATGTTGCAAATATCAGCCGTTACTATGTTATCTATAAGCAGATTGCGCTACTGCAATCACTTAGAGAGCACCAAAATGCCTCTAACTACAAACTATTTTAGCCATACAAAAATGCCCAAATCTAATTTGGGCATTTTTTGCTAATTATATTAGATAACCTAAACCAGAATAAATAGGCTTTATTTAGCTAATTTCACTTTTGGTTGAACAAACTTTTTGCTTACATCAACAACTGCAACATCACGGAAGAAAGTTCGCCCTAACAGTACAGGGAAAGTCATGTGCGTACGATCATTCAATGTAAACTCTGTTTTGGTCTTTAGATCACCTATTTGAACCCAAGCAGCGATAACAGGACGATCTGTTCGCTCTTCTGTACTTGACTGGCGTATCGTTACAATACGCACAACAGGTGATTCAAACTCTTTTGTTTCTTTATCATTATGCGCTAATTTAAACTTCACCCAATCTTTTCCATCACGCTCAAACATCTCAATATCAATCGCTGAGATTGATGATGTGGTTGCTCCTGTATCAATACGGGCTTTCGCATTATGATTAATCGCCTTGATGTACATCCATTCTTCTTCACCTAGAATTAATTTACCATCTGCTGTTTTTAAATTAGTCGCGACTGGTTTCTTAACTGGTGGTTTTGGATCAACTTGAGGCTTTTGATCTGGTTTTACCTCAGGCTTTGTTTCTGGTTTTTTTTCAGGAGTAACCGGTTGCTCAACTGCAGGCTTCTCCAACGCCTCATCAGGTGTCGTTGTTGCTGTTGTAGACATACAACCAGCAAGTAAAATAGGTAAAAGTAACGTTGACCATTTTTTTGTTATTTTCATGCGCTTTCCTTTACTGTCTTATTTATAATCATCTATTTCAGTATAGTAAATATCTCAAAAATATCAGTTACCTATTTGCAACAGAAGCAACAGATTTTGCAATGTAATCAATATGCTGCTTTTGCATTCCCGCAATATTAATTCGTCCATCACCAACCGCATAAATACCATGTTCAGATTTTAAACTTGCCATCTGATTAGGATTGAAACCAATAACAGAAAACATACCTTTATGCTGTTCAATAAAGTCAAAGTCTGTTGATTGTGTTTCATCACGTAATGCCGCACAAAGATCAGTACGTAAACTTAATAGTCGTTTTTGCATCTCATCTAACTCTGTACGCCATGATAACGTTAATGCTTCATCATTTAAGATGCGACCAACAATCGCCGCACCATGATCGGGTGGCATGGTATAAGTCGCACGTGCCATTTGTAGAAGTTTTGCTTTGGCATTCATGGCTATTTCGATATTGGCAGCAATAACCATCGCAGCGCCAGTACGCTCACGATACAAGCCAAAGTTTTTTGAACATGAGGTTGCGATAAACATTTGAGGAACACGATCAGCCATAAAACGCAGACCTGCGGCATCGGCTTCTAACCCATCACCAAAACCTTGGTATGCAATATCGACAAACGGGATAAAACCATTCTTTAGGGCTAATTCTGTAATTGCAATCCAATCAGAAAGACGAATATCAGCCCCCGTAGGGTTATGACAGCAACCGTGAAGCAAAATAATATCCTTAGGGCCCGCTTTTGCAAGATCGGCCATCATCGCAGAGCTATCGACTTGTTTCGTCGCAGGATTAAAGTAATTATAGTGCTTAACCTTTAAGCCCGCCGCTTCCATTACTGGTTGATGATTAATGTAGCTAGGGTTACTTATCCAAACCGTTGCATTAGGCTCTGTTGATTTAATTAGATCAGCAAGCATACGTAAGGCACCACTCGCCCCTGGTGTTTGAATGGCAGAAACACGCTCATATGCCGAAGTATCACGTAGCAATAAATCAACCATACTCTGATTAAAGACTTCACAACCCGCAAGACCTACGTAGGCCTTTGTGGTTTGCTCTGCCGCAATAGACTTAGCCGAATCACTCACGGCTTTCATGATTGGAGTTTGGCCTTTGTCATTACGATAAACACCAATGCCGAGATCTACTTTGTTGTCACGATCATCAGCACGGTACTCAATAGAAAGGGAAAGAATAGGATCTTTAGCAGGAGTCGCTATATTTTGCAGCATATTTTCATATCCTTATGATCTGTAATGTATTTAAGTTACCATTCAGATAGGAAAATATCACGTTTTATTGTTTATATTTTTACAACTTTCTTACAATACATTAATTGTATGAATAATTTGATTGCTCGAACCACGCCACTCCAATGACGGATCGGCTTTGTCTTGTTCAAAGCGACCATCAATGAGTGTATCAATCAGAGCCACTATCTCTTTTTGTGTCTCATTAAGGTCGTTTAATTCGTAACCCGTCCACATCCAAATGTCTTTGTTTTCACATTCAGATTTGACTCGTTTCACTAGCTTAAGTATCGCTTCACAATTCATTGGGTGCAGCGGATCACCGCCTGATAACGATAATCCTCGGCGATAAATACGCGTATCATTCAAATCAGCAATAATCTTATCTTCTAGCTGCTGACAGAAAAGATGCCCCGAATTTGGATTCAATGTGGATTTGTTGTAGCACCCTTTACAGTTGTGCTCACAACCAGAAACAAACAGGGTACAACGCGTACCCGGCCCGTTAATCACATCAATCGAATGATAGACGTGATAGTTCATTATAAATGCTTCACTCGACGTTGAACTTCTTCTTGCTTACCGAAGTTAAATGGACGTGCATCAGGGCTCCCTAAGTAACCACAAACACGGCGTGTTACTGATACTTTTGTTGAATCATGGTTGCCACATTTAGGACATGTAAAACCTTTACTTGTACATTCAAATTCACCTGTGTAACCACATTCGTAACACTCATCAATTGGTGTGTTGGTTCCATAATAAGGGACACGACTGTAACTGTAATCCCATACGTTTTCTAACGCTTCAATATTGCGCTGCATGTTAGGGAATTCACCATAACAAATGAAACCACCGCTTGAGATCTCAGGGTACGGCATTTCAAAATCGATTTTATCGTATGGGTTGACTGTTTTTTGTACATCTAAATGGAAACTATTTGTGTAGTATCCTTTATCTGTCACTTTATCAATGACACCAAATTGAGTGTTATCAAGTTTACAGAAGCGAGAGCATAAGTTTTCACTTGGCGTACCGTATAAACTAAAGCCGAAGCCTGTTTCTTTGGTCCATACTTGAACTGCATCTTTTAGATACTGAATGATCTCTAATGCTTTAACTTGAAGCTCAGCATTGTCATATAGGTGATCATCACTACCAAATAGCGCTTCGATTGTTTCATGTACACCGATGTAACCTAGTGATACAGAAGCACGACCGTTTTTGAAAATATTAATAATGTCATCATCAGGTTTTAGACGAACGCCACACGCGCCTTCCATGTAAAGGATAGGAGCAACACGAGCTTTGACGCCTTCTAAACGAGAAATTCGTGATTCTAAAGCGCGACGACATAAGACTAAACGCTCATCAAGCAGCTTGTAGAATGCATCTACATCCCCTTTTGCTTCAATAGCAACACGAGGAAGATTTAAGCTCACCACACCTAGGTTATTACGACCATCGTGAATTTGCTCACCGTTTTCTTCATATAAGTCTAAGAAACTACGACAACCCATTGGGGTTTTAAATGAGCCAGTCACTTCAACTACTTTGTCATAGTTAAGAATATCTGGATACATACGCTTAGAAGCACACTCAAGAGCAAGTTGCTTAATATCATAATGCGGATCAGATTTCTTATGGTTCAATCCATCACGAATTGCGAACACTAATTTAGGGAATACCGCTGTTTTACGATTTTTACCTAAACCTGCAATTCGGTTTTCTAAAATAGAGCGTTGGATAAGTTTTGATTCCCAACTTGTACCTAAGCCAAAACCAAAGGTAACAAATGGAGTCTGGCCGTTTGCGGTATGTAATGTATTTACTTCATATTCAAGCGATTGGAATGCGTCATAACACTCTTTTTGTGTTTGTGCTTGAGCAAATGCTTCTGCATCAGGAATCGCCCACTTCTCAGCAAGTTTTAATGCTTTTTGATAGCTGATAGTGACATACGGAGCAAGGATTTCATCAATACGATTAATCGTTGTGCCACCGTAAATATGACTTGCTACTTGCGCGATAATTTGTGCAGTTACGGCTGTTGCTGTTGCAATTGATTTTGGCGTATCAATTTCCGCATTACCCATTTTAAAGCCGCCCGTTAACATGCCTTTTAGATCAATTAGCATACAGTTAAACATTGGGAAAAATGGTGCGTAATCTAAATCGTGGTAATGGATCTCTCCACGCTCGTGTGCTTGTACAATATCACGAGGTAAAATATGACGAGTTGCGTAATGTTTAGCAACAATACCCGCTAATAAATCACGCTGAGTTGGGATTACTTTACCGTCTTTATTCGCGTTTTCATTGAGTAGCTCAGCATTGCTTTGTTCTATCAGGCCACTGATCTCTTTATTAAGAACACTGATTTTCTCACGAGCGATGTCACGGTCATGACGGTACTCAATGTAAGCGCGGGCTAATACTTTGTGTGGGCCTTGCATTAATTCGTTTTCAACTAGGTCTTGGATCTGACGAATACCAACTTCTTTTTGTCCCTGTAATGCGATTTCTACCGCATGAGCCACTAACTGCGCATAACTCTCAATCTCAGGAGTTACCTGCTCTGACGCGCCTTTTACAGCATCAATAATACGAGAATTGTTATAGGTTGCACGGCTT
>JAAGZR010000053.1 GCA_024206155.1 Aliivibrio sp. | reverse complement strand
GTTTGCCCTATGGCTACCCAAAAAAACGCAGATGAAAAAATCGCTGGACTAGAAATGTCAGATCTAGAAGCGCTTGGTCACGTTAAATTTGATGTGCTAGGATTATCCACTCTTGACAAGGTAATGAAAATAAAGGAAATACTGGTAGGAGAAAATAATGAATAATGTGACTTTTATTGACGACCCGTATCCAATTTGGATTATTGATAATTTTTTAGAAGATGAATGCATTAAGCAAATTAAAGCAAATTGGTTGCCCAACGAGCATCATCATTGGCATGGTGGTCATACTATGGTCGCTGGTGAAGAAAATATCTTAGAACAAAAAATGCTAAGTATTAGTAAGTCAGAACATATCCCAACTTATATTCGCAGTGTACTTATTGATTTTCACTCAGAGAAGTTTACAAAAGAAATTGAAGAAATTACTGGTATTTCCGACTTGGTTCGCGATGAAAGTATGCGATGGTCTGGTATGCGAGTAATGCGTTCTGGTTCCTATCAACTAATTCATAGTGACGCAAGGAAACATCCAGAAAACGATTTAAGAAAAGAAATTACTTGCTTGCTTTATATAAACGATGATGATTATAATAAAGAGAGAGACGGTGGATGCCTTGAAATCTGGGATGACTCTATGAGCGAGTGCAAGCATCAAATCGAACCTATTAACAATAGATTTGTTATGTTCCAAAACTCTGACACTTCTTATCACGGTGTGCCATTCGTGAACAGAGATAGGAAAGCTATTTTGTTTAGTGTCTTAAAAAACGCTAACTGTACCGACAGAAACTTTGCTGAGTTTGTATCACGCCCAAATGACTCGGAAAGCGTAAAAATTCAGGGCAAGAAACGTGGAGAAGGTAAATGAATAGAGACATAATTGTTTTTGACTTTGAGACAGGTGGTAGAAATCCACATACTTGCCAAGCCACCCAATTGGCGGCGTTAGCTTTGGATGGTAGAAACTTTAAACTTAAAGGCACTTTTAACAGTGAAATATGGGCAGAAACAGATGACAACAAGGCT
>JAAGZR010000052.1 GCA_024206155.1 Aliivibrio sp. | reverse complement strand
GACTCATAATCGTTCGGTCCCCAGTTCAAATCTGGGAGGGGCCACCAAATTAGAAAAGGCTGATAAGTATTTTTACTTATCAGCCTTTTTGCTTTTTAATTTATCTTCTTTTTCTTGATGATGAATAAGTACCCCACCAAGAGTAAAAATATAGATAATTCTAGTGCTGCCCTCATCAGCCCTGAAGTACATACGGCAGCAATAATCAATGCAATAACAATCGATAATAATCCTTTTTTATTCATATACTCCATCCTAGAAATTATTGGAATACTATTATTCAAGATCTCTCGTTCAATGAAAAATAGCAAATAGCACTATCAAAGAACCAATCGCACTATTAATAGATCACAAAAAGCCATTAATAATTTGGATATTCAACAAAGCTACCCATACTCATCGATCATTACTTTGATGGTGGTCTTAGGTCTTTTGGTTTAGCTGGTATGTCGAGTTTAGATTTAAATTAAAATGAAGACCAATCTCTATGCTTTAGACTCTTTATATCTTGAAGCTTCTTATACATTTTAATCACCAAATCAAGCATTGGTATCTCAACCTTTACTCTTATTCTTAATAAACGAAGAAAATGTTTTTTTCCTCTCTGCTTTTATTTCTTTCTTGATATACACTTCCAGACATTCAATATTTACTAATAACAATGAAGGTTAACTATGTACAATTTAGCCAATAATCTTGAGCGCAACGCCACTTTTCGTCCAAACAATATCGCTTTAATCCTTCAAGATCAGAAAATTACTTATCAAGAATTAAATCAAAAAGTGAACGCCGTTGCGGATCACCTAAGTCAGTTAAATATTAAACCAAATGAAAAAATCGCCCTATCTTGCCCTAATACGCCAGAATTCGTTATTGCTTATTATGCGATTCAAAAAATAGGGGCTGTTGTTGTTCCTTTAAATGTCATGCTAAAAGGCGAAGAAGTGGCTTACCACTTAAAAGATTCTGATGCCGTCGCTCTGATTTCATATCAAGGTTCTGACGCAATGCCTATCGGCCAATTTGGTTACGAAGGCTACACAAAAGCCGATTTTTGTGAACACTTTATCCTTATCGAAACCACACCAGACTCTCAAAAACCAACAGCTTCGCACTCTTTTAATCAATGGTTAGAAACAGGCAGAAAAACCTTTGAAACTGTGTATCGTTCCGCAGAAGACAGCTGTGTAATTCTATACACATCAGGAACAACAGGTGCCGCAAAAGGAGCCGAATTAAGCCAAAGTAATATGTTATGTAATGCACAGGCTTGCCAAGCATTAACCAATCAAAAAGGCACAGATATTAGTATCGCTATACTTCCTCTTTTCCATACTTTTGGTCAATCACTGATAATGAACACCTCTATCCTTGCTGGTAGTGCTTTAGTTCTTATTCCTCGCTTTGTACCGAAGACGGTAATTCAACAGATACATGAGCATAAGGTGACACACTTAGCGGGTGTTCCAACCATGTTTATCGGCCTATTAGCTTATGCAGAAAAGCATCCTGCCGCTTATCTTAAAGAAATAGCACAAACTCTGAAGGTAGCAATCTCAGGTGGTGCTTCCATGCCTGTAGAGATATTGAAACAATTTGAAGAGAAGCTACAAGTACCTGTTATTGAAGGTTACGGTTTATCAGAATCTTCACCTGTTGCTGCATTTAATCATCTAGAGTTTGAACGTAAACCGGGAAGTATTGGGCAACCATTACCTGGTGTAACCATGAAAGTAGTAGATAAAAATGATCATGAAGTTCCAACTGGCCAAGAAGGTGAATTAGTCATTCGTGGCCATAATGTAATGAAAGGTTATTACAAAAAACCACAAGAAACAGCAAAAACAATTGTAAATGGTTGGCTTCATACTGGTGATATTGTTCGCTTCGATGATGAAGGCTATATCTATGTTGTTGATCGTTTGAAAGAATTAATTATTAGCGGTGGTTACAATATTTACCCAAGAGAAGTAGAAGAAGTGTATATGAAGCACCCTTCTGTTCACCTTGTTGCTGTAATTGGTGTTGAGCATCCTCGTTTTGGCGAAGAGGTTAAAGCATTCGTCATTTTAAAAGAAGGCCATTCTATTTCAGTAAAAGAATTGATCAAATGGAGTAAAGAATACCTAGCTGATTATAAGTGCCCTAAACATCTTGATATTGTTGAAGCTCTGCCAATGACAGCGACAGGAAAAATCTTAAAAAGAATGCTGAAATAAATACCACAACTTCGCAAGTATATTCCCATAATAAAAATAAGGTATATACTTGCAAATATTCATTTCATTAATGGACAAATATTATGTCAAAGAAAACAGATAATGGTATTTGGTTTGCTTATATTGCAAGCCTACTAACTCCAATTACTCTTATGATTTCAGGTATTATTGCGATTATCTATGCGGGCTACCAAATGAATAAAGGCACGAATGATAAAATCATTGATAGCCATTATTACGCGATCATTAAAAGTTTTTTTCTTTTCCTAACATTTTTTGTTGTTTTGGCAGTAACAGCTGCAACAATGAGTGGCATGGCTGCGGGTCTTGACTACTGGTTGGACAGCTCTATCATTGATAAAATTTATGCTGCAATTCCAGTTATTGGTGCAATAATCTCAGTACTTGCAATTGGTACTTGGTTCGTTAAATTAGCGATAGGTATGAAAAAACTTAAAGCATATCAACCAATTGAAAATCAATAGTATAAAGGCGCTTAATGTGCCTTTTTTATTTCGAGCAATAAAATAAATATTTACCAAAGATCATACTAACTAGAAAGTGATCTTCACTGTTTTTGCTGTTAGAATTTGCGTCAAAATAGATAGAAACTTACGAAAAGACATGTTCAAAATTATGTCGAGTAATGTAAATTTGTTTTTAATATTGTGATTAAAGTACAAATTGTTTACCTGAATCAATAACCCATTGCTCTTTTCGAGCTAAAATACAGGTAATTATGAATTTCAATGCTTAGCTATCGTGTTTTTGAAGAACAAACTGTTGTAATTTTTCAACACTTTAACATTGGCTGAGCATTACTGCGTTTATCATTTTAAATATACTCATCTGGAGAGATTTCTCACATGAAAAAGACCAAAATCGTTTGTACGATCGGCCCAAAAACTGAATCTGTTGAAAAACTAACTGAACTAGCAAATGCTGGCATGAACGTTATGCGCCTAAACTTCTCACACGGCGACTTCGCAGAACACGGCCAACGTATTGATAACGTACGTCAAGTAATGAAAAACACTGGCAAGCAACTTGCTATTCTTCTTGATACTAAAGGTCCTGAGATCCGTACAATCAAACTAGAAAACGGCGACGATGTTGCTCTAGTTGCAGGTCAAGACTTCACATTCACAACTGATACTTCTGTTGTTGGTAACAAAGACGTTGTTGCTGTTACTTACCCAGGCTTTGCTAAAGATCTTGAAGTTGGTAACACTATCCTTGTTGATGACGGTCTAATCGAAATGGAAGTTGTTGCGACAACTGAAACTGAAGTTAAATGTAAAGTTCTTAACAACGGTGACTTAGGCGAAAACAAAGGTGTTAACCTTCCTGGTGTTTCTGTTCAACTTCCTGCTCTTTCTGAAAAAGATAAAGCTGACCTTAAATTTGGTTGTGAGCAAGGTGTTGATTTCGTTGCTGCTTCTTTCATCCGTAAAGAAGAAGACGTTAAAGAAATCCGTGAACTTCTTGTTGCTAATGGCGGCGAGAACATTCAAATCATCTCTAAGATTGAAAACCAAGAAGGCGTTGATAACTTCGATTCAATTCTAGAAGCTTCTGACGGTATCATGGTTGCTCGTGGCGATCTTGGTGTTGAAATCCCAGTTGAAGAAGTAATCTTCGCTCAGAAGATGATGATCGAGAAATGTAACCGTGCACGTAAAGTTGTAATCACTGCAACTCAAATGCTTGATTCTATGATCAAAAATCCACGTCCAACACGCGCAGAAGCGGGTGATGTTGCTAACGCAATTATGGATGGTACAGATGCAGTAATGCTTTCTGGTGAATCAGCTAAAGGTAAATACCCTGTTGAAGCGGTAACTATCATGGCTCAAATCTGTGCTCGTACAGATTCAGCACTAAAAGCAGAACTAGGCTCTCGTCTAGATAGCCCACGTCTACGTATTACTGAAGCTGTGTGTAAAGGTGCAGTAGATACAGCAGAGAAACTAAACGCTCCTGTTATCGTTGTTGCTACTGAAGCTGGTAAATCAGCTCGCTCAATCCGTAAATACTTCCCAACGGCTAAAATCATCGCAGTAACAACTAATACTAAGACTGCTGCACAGCTTTGTCTTTCTAAAGGTATTACACCAATGGTTGTTGATTCTATCGACAGCACTGATGCATTCTACCTACGCGGTAAAGAGCTAGCTCTTGAATCTGGTATCGGCGCTAAAGGCGACATCGTTGTTATGGTTTCTGGTGCTCTAGTTCCATCAGGCACAACAAACACAGCATCTGTACACGTTCTATAATTCATAAACGAGTATAGCTAATTAATAAAAAGAGGGCTTAGCCCTCTTTTTTTATGGCATATTCACCATCCAAAAAACTCTTTATTATGAGTACTTATCAACAATACCATTAATAAAAAATAAATTGCGCTTAGTTTGAAACCTAAAATGGCTAAACTGCCTACGGTGAACCTTACTAAAAAATCAGTAAACATATTAACCTCACATCATTTTCAGTCCTCTCCCATCACCCTACTGCCTGAGTAATGTTCTCTATAGACTTGTGTATTTGTAGCCATAAGTATAGACAAGGTTAGACTTTAGTCTAATAACCATTATCCAGACAAAATAAAGCCCTCACAAAAGAAGGCTTTATAGTTAAGATTAAAAAGAAACAAATAATAAACAGATTATACTTTTAACGCCTTTTCTCCACGAGCAATGCCTACGACACCACTTCTTGCTACCTCAACGACCTCAGTTACCTCTGCGACTGCCGTAATAAATGCATCGAGTTTCTCTGAAGTTCCAGCAAGTTGAATGGTATATAGAGAACTGGTTACATCAACAATCTGCCCACGAAAAATATCTGCTGTACGTTTCACTTCTGCTCTTGCAAAACCACTAGCCTTCACTTTAACCAGTAATAACTCTCGTTCAACGTGTTCAGTTTCCGTTACTTCTTGAACTTTAATTACATCAATTAATTTATGTAATTGTTTCTGGATCTGCTCAAGTTCCATCGCATCACTTGCTGTCGTAATATTCAAGCGAGAAAGCGTTGGGTCTTCTGTTGGTGATACGGTTAACGATTCAATGTTATACCCACGCTGAGAAAATAAGCCAACCACACGAGATAATGAACCAGATTCGTTCTCTAATAATAGTGAAATAATATGTCTCATTAGGTTCTCTCCGTTTTGCTTAACCACATCTTATCCATTGCATCACCTTTAATCTGCATTGGGTAAACGTGCTCTGTTTCATCTACATTTATATCAACAAACACCAAGCGTTCTGTTAATGACAGCGCCTTCTCTAATCCAGATTCAAGATCATCGGGATGGTTAATTCGAATACCAACATGACCATAAGCCTCTGCAATCGCAGCAAAATCAGGTACTGATGTCATGTAAGAATTAGAATGGCGACCTTGATAAATGATATCTTGCCATTGCTTAACCATGCCTAAGAAACGGTTATTTAAGTTGATAATTTTAACTGGGATATCGTATTGCAGTGCTGTTGATAGCTCTTGGATGTTCATCTGAATACTGCCATCACCAGTGACACACACAACCACTTCATCAGGGTGAGTAAACTTGACTCCTAATGCTGCTGGTAAGCCAAAGCCCATGGTGCCAAGACCACCAGAGTTAATCCAACGACGTGGTTTATTAAATGGGTAATATAACGCAGCAAACATTTGATGCTGACCAACATCAGATGCGACATAAGCATCACCATTAGTTAGTCGATGTAAGGTTTCAATGACTTGTTGAGGCTTAATACGATCAGGTGAGGTTTCGTAAGATAAGCATTTTTTATCTTGCCATACTGAAATTTCTTTCCACCATTGTTCTAAATCGGCCTCATCATTACTTCCACCTTGCTCAACAAGTAATTTCAGCATCGACTCTAAAACTACCTCTGCCGAGCCAACAATAGGCACATCAACTCGAACATTTTTAGAAATAGATGAAGGATCGATATCAATATGCATGATAGTGGCATCAGGACAATATTTTTCTAAATTATTGGTGGTTCTATCATCAAAGCGCACCCCGACACCAAAGATTAGATCAGCGTTATGCATAGCCATATTTGCTTCATAGGTACCGTGCATACCAAGCATACCTAATGCATTTTTATGAGTTCCGGGAAAAGCTCCCAGTCCCATTAAGGTACTTACCACTGGTAAATTCAAACACTCTGCTAATTTAATAACGTGTTGTTCTGCTGATGAGATAACAGCACCACCTCCAATATACAGCACTGGTTTTTTTGCAGCTAAAAGGGTTTTAAGGCCTTTTTTAATCTGACCTTTGTGCCCTGTTGTTGTTGGATTATAAGCTCGCAATGACATCGACGCCGGATATTGGTAAGGAAATTTAATCGCAGGATTCATAACATCCTTTGGGATATCAATAACAACAGGCCCTGGGCGGCCTGTTGAGGCGATATAAAATGCTTTTTTTATAATTTCAGGAATGTCTTCGGCTTTTCTAACTAAAAAGCTATGTTTAACTATCGGGCGAGAAACACCTACCATATCACACTCTTGGAAGGCATCAGTGCCAATCATGCTGTTTGGTACGTTTCCAGAAAGCACAATCATCGGTATAGAATCCATATAGGCGGTTGCTATTCCAGTAATCGTATTTGTTGCTCCTGGGCCTGAACAAACAAGAACCACACCCGGTTTACCTGTTGCTCGAGCAAATCCATCAGCCATGTGTGTTGCTGCTTGCTCATGCCTTACTAGTACATGTTGAATATCATCAGCTTTCATATGTAAAGCATCATAAATATCCAACACAGAGCCACCAGGGTAGCCAAATATATGTTCAACACCTTCATCAATCAGAGACTGTACGATCATCTCTGCGCCAGATAACATTTCCATATTTATCTCCAGACATTTAAACCCTTAACTTACACGAAATGAATTATCGATAAGTTCATGGTTTACATAGTTAGGGCTTATTTTTAGCCTAAACCGATATTAATTAAATTAAAATCCTATGTAGATAACAGTTATTGATAACAAAAAACCACCATCAATAAACAACTTTAACCTTTTATTAGCACCTTGGTCTAGAGGTGTTTTATTAAAATCATCGATATAGTTAACATTAAATACTAAAACCCCGATTCTGTATTAAATGCAATGTATCTATTAACTTTGCTCTCAAATAAAAAAACCAGCCTATATAAGACTGGTTTCTTTTATAATTCATAAAGATAAAATTTAGTTATTATTTATCTTTCTTCCCTTTTTGATCTTTTTTCTCATCGTACATTTCTTCAATCTCATCTTGATAACGTTCATTGATTACTTTACGACGTAATTTTTGAGTTGGTGTTAACTCACCTTTATCCATCGAAAACTCTTTAGATAATAAGGTAAACTTTTTAACTTGTTCAAAACGAGCTAATTCTTTTTGTAAGTGTGCTACGCGCTTTTCAAGCATCTCTACGATTTCACTGTGTTTTATTAATTCCATACGGTCATGGTAAGCAATATTTAGTTCTTTGGCATACTCTTCTAGAGCTTCGTAGCAAGGAACAATAAGTGCAGATACGAATTTACGAGTATCTGCAATAACTGCGATTTGTTCAATGAAGTGATCTTTACCAATGGCACCTTCAATCACTTGCGGTGCAATATATTTACCACCAGACGTTTTCATTAACTCTTTAATTCTGTCAGTGATATATAAGTTACCTTCTGCGTCAAACTCACCCGCATCACCCGTTTTTAAGAAACCGTCTTCTGTAAAGTTACTTTCTGTCTCTTCAGGTTTATTGTAATACCCCTTCATTACCATTGGACCACGAACAAGGATTTCACTGCTCTCACCAATTTTAACTTCGGCACCAGGCATTAATGTTCCAATAGAATCCGGATGGAATTTACCGTCTTCCCAGCATGAGATCGTCGCTGTGGTTTCAGTCATGCCGTAACCTAATTTTACATTTACGCCAAGTGCATGGAAGAAACGCCCAATTGTCGCATCTAATTTTGCACCACCACATGGCATGAAGTTGATCTTACCGCCTAAAATCAGGCGTAGTTTTGACAGTACTAGTTTATCTGCAATCTTATGTGATTGTTTAAGTAACCATGATGGCTCGCGTTGCTCTTGCTGACACGTAGACATCTTAGCCCCCATGTTTACAGCCCAAGTGAACATCACCTTTCGATGAGCTGGTGCTCGAGAGACTTTTTCATGGACCGTTGAGAAAATCTTTTCATAAAAACGAGGTACAGCACACATTACTGTTGGTTTAACTTCTATCAATGCTTCTTTGATTAAGTTTGTATTTGGCAGGTAGCAATTTGTTGCACCTTTATAAAGCACATAGAACGTCCATGCGCGCTCAAATACATGAGATAAAGGTAAAAAACACAAAGAAACATCTTTATCACTTAACGCTAAACGCGTGTTATGTCCATCTAACTGCGAAGAAATATTCACATAATCTAGCATTACACCTTTAGGCTCTCCTGTCGTCCCTGAGGTATAAATTAACGTTAATAAGTCATCCATTTTTGCATTATCAAGGCGTGTTTGTAGTTCTTCTTGATGGCTCACACCTGCTTTTGCAATAAAGTCATTCCATGATATGCCGGCTTCATGATCATTAAGATCAATATCATCGCTTAATGCAACAATATGAGTTAATTGCGGGCACTGATCAAAAATAACAACAGCTGCATTATATTGAGCTTGTTCACCAACAAATAAAATACGAATATCAGCGTCATTTATAATGTAAGCCGCTTGAGTTGGTGTATTTGTCGGATAAATAGGTACAGGTACAGAACGCAATTGCATCGTTGCAAAGTCAGCAACCGTCCAACGAGGCATATTATTAGAGAATATCCCTACCTTTTCTTGTACCTTCAATCCATGAGCTAATAGAGCTAATGATAATGTATCCATTTGCTCACCAAATTGCCCCCAAGTAATATCACTCCACGCTTCGCATTCAGTATCAATTAAAATACTGCATTTACGTTCACGCAATGCGGTAGTATTTGGCTTATTAGCAATATGCTGGCGGATCTCTTTTACAATATGTAGGTTTTGAATAGTCATCTCGAATCACCTTCTGGCTTACAGTTGTAAGCTATAATCTGCACAAAGTGTACAATTGGTTTCAAAAAAGGCAACTGTTTCTCTGTATAAAATGTAAGTATTGTTGTGTGAAACCCATTTCACGAGTGTCCTATTAACAATTTAATTATTTAAAAGCTACATTTCATTTATATCGTATGTTCACCGTCAAAAAAGGCAGTGTAAATACACTGCCTAAATACTTATACTATTTTTTAATACCGTAAACTAAAACATCATAACTTTACTTGATGCCACTGATACTTTTTGATTCTAATGGTAAGTCAAGAATCGATAACTGAGCACGGTTTGGCATTGAGTTTACTAGCCATCGTGGTGCTACGGTAATCAACTCTGATTGAGAAACTACATAAAGAATGTTGCTAATACTCGCCCCTTCATAAGTTTGCTCATAAATTGGCTCCATGTAAATATGATCGGCAAAACCTTTGGTATTATCAAGACGAGCTGGCACAGCGTGTTTCTCACTCGCCAATTGTTCTTTTGTTAATCACCCTTGAATTCTAGGGTGATTAACAGAGGTTACCACCACAAGTTCATCAGTAAATAGTCCGGTACTCATGTATCCCGGCTCATAAAAGCACACATAATCAATAACGAAATAGATTTCTTAGTAACGTAATTTTTGAGCGATATCAGATTCATGCTCACCAGACAGCTTAAGGTTTATATAGGGCGCTTTTTGTTGAATCTCTCGCATAAGACGCGGAGCAAAACGAATGTCCAATGGACTGGAAATAGAGAGTTTAAATTGTCTTGCTGAAGTTTCAGGAGGGAATGTAGAGCTTGGCAATTCATTTTTTACTAATTGTAATGCCTGGCGCATTGGAGCAAATAGTTGACGAGCTCGTTGTGTCGGTTGCATGCCTCTTCCGTGACGAATAAATAATTCAAAAAATTAATAGCTAAAGAATCAGTGGCTACGCTTATTATTGTTATTTTTGAACCACTTATCGTATATATGCTAGCCAACTCAAGGTCATCATCACTGAATAAATTTACAAAATCCATATTATGCAACATATTTTAATTTATGCTTAATTTAACTTAATTACAGCTACCCCCCTACAAAAAAAAGGCCTGATAAAAAACATAAAATAACCTAAAACCGCGTTAAATCCGTTTTTTTACAATGAAAAAACCATGTTATATAACATGGCTCAAATAATAAGACGGTTCTTTGAGGTATTAAAAAAGCACAGAAATACGATTTAAATCTGACTGGATAGCTCCAGCAGTCACCTCTCTTCCTGCACCCGGCCCTCGAATAACTAATGGATTATCTTTATACCATTTACTTTCAATAGCAAAGATGTTGTCGCAAGGTAATAAATTGGCTAAAGCATGGTATTCAGACAAGGCCTCAATGCCTACTGTCGCACTGCCATCTTTATTTAAACGAGCAACATAACGTAATACTTTCTGTTCTTTTTTGGCTTTATCTAAGCGTTCAAGCAACTCTATATTAATGAGTTCTCCTTTTGATAAGAAATCGTCTAAGCTGACTTCTTTTAATTCAGTAGGCACTAAAGATTCGACTTTAACTTGAGTCGGTTCAATTTTTAATCCTGCCTCTCGAGCTAAGATAACTAGCTTTCTCATGACATCAGAGCCATCTAAATCGTTTCTTGGATCTGGTTCCGTCAATCCTTGCTGCCATGCAAGATCAACTAACTCTGTAAACGGCACATCACCATTATACTGCTGAAATAACCAAGATAAGGTACCTGAAAAAATACCGGATAACGCAAGGATCTCGTCACCACTTTCTCGTAAATCTCTTACCGTGTGATTAATCGGAAGGCCTGCACCAACGGTTGCATTATATAACCAATGACGACCTGTTTTAGCAAATGCATCAATCACGGCTTGATATTCATCGCTTGGTGCTGAGCCTGCAACTTTATTAGCAGAAATAAGATGAATACCTTGCTCTGCAATTTTTATATATTGCTGTGATAGCTCGGCACTTGCTGTGACATCTAATACCACCACATCATCGTAACCTTGTATTGCACCAAGCTGGTCTATCCAAGAAAATTCTTGATAGGCAATCGCTTCATCATCAAAGCGTTTCGTTATCGCAGCGCTCTCTAGCCCATCAAAATCCAGCCAATGGCGGTGACGATCAATTACGCCGACAAGAGAAAACTGCATCCCATGACGCTTTTCAAGATTACGTTTTTGTTGAGTAAACAGAGATAACCACTGAGATCCAATGTTGCCATGCCCACATAAAACCAGTGCTACCCGCTTTTGAGCCTGAAATAAATGTGTATGAATCCCATTGATCACCGGTGCAGTATCTAGCGTGCGTAATATCGCCACCAAACTTAACCCAGATTCTGATTCGCACACAAACTCAAGTGGACAGTTTTTTAGCTGATGGTAGAAACCATGGCTATGAATAGCATTGCTTGTCACGCCAGCCCCAACGGCAGCGATCATCGAATAGCCTTCTTTGAGTTTAATCTCAGCATGAACGGCAGAGCTCTGTAATACGTCTAATGCTTCATTGACGACTTCAGAGGTATAAGCAAGTAATAATGTAAATTGATCCGCTTGCGCTTCTAAAGCCAAAGGCTGAAGCTGAGAGCGAGTAAGAAGGGAAAGTACCTCTTGTTTCGCACGTTCAAAATCTTGTCCTCGACCAAAGCCTAATTGAATTAAATACACTTCTTCAAGTGACGTAACAATTTTAGCTCCACGCCCTGAAGCTAATACTCGCTCAATTCTAGTTGAACCAGATTCTGGTTGATAACTGCAGCGTAAACTTAAATCAAGCGCACTCTGAGCCACAGGTTGCAATGTTCGACTGTGCAATACTGGAGCGGCTAATCGAGCTAACTCACTCGCTTCATCTAAACGAAGTAATGGCAATAAACACGCATCGTCAACTTTACGAGGATCGGCACTAAATACCCCAGCAACATCGCTCCAAATGGTAACGCGAGAAACTTCAGCTAATGCGCCTATGACGGTTGCTGAATAGTCTGAACCATTACGACCAAGCAGAACGGTATCTCCTTTTTGATCGCGAGCCATAAATCCGGTGATCACAATACGTCCATGAGGATGCTGAGCAATTTGCTCTTTAAATAATGGCCAAGAATGTGTGCGATCGACCTCTGGCTGAGCAGCTCGCTCTGCGCGTAAAAAAGTACGAGAATCGAGCGGAGTAGCTTGTAGATCAATTTGATTTAAATAAGCAGCAAGCAATCTTGAAGACCATACTTCACCATGACCAAGTACATCCGCTTGCTGAACTTCTGTCAAAGGAGCATGTAATTGACCAATAGCGACCAATTCCTTATGCAGATCCTCAAGTAATGGCTCTGCATTTTCAACGGTCAATAATTCAGAGACTAAACCTTGTTGGTATTGGCGTAAGGATCCCAATACTTCATGTGCAAGGCGACCATCTTTTGATAGTGCCTCAAACCATTCTAAAATTCGGTTCGTTGTATTACCCGCAGCAGAGACAACCACTAAATCGTGATCATGAGAATATTCTTTTAATATGGTAGCTACACGACGGTAACACTCTGGGTCAGCAAGGCTACTACCACCAAATTTATGTAACTGGCGCGTGACGACTCCTGTCATTATTTCACTCCTGCTGCTACAAGGAAGGCTTGTTTAAGATCGGCAATCAGATCTCGGCTGTCTTCTAATCCAACGGAAATACGTAATAGTGTTGGAGCCAATCCAGCTTCTGCTTGCGCTTCATCAGACATTGCTCTATGGGTCATGGTACCCGGATGGGCAATGAGACTCTCTACTCCACCAAGTGATTCCGCTAAAGAGAAATATTTAAGCTCTTTTACAAACACTTTTAGTTGCTCTAATGACCCATTTAACTCAAAGCTTAACATTGCACCAAATCCTGCTTGTTGGCGTTTAGCAATATCATGGCCAGGATGTTCAGGTAAACTCGGGTGATAAATTGTGCCTACTAATGCTTCTTCTTGAAGACACTTAAGCACCTCCATTGCATTCTCTTCATGCACTCGCATACGAGCACCTAAGGTACGAATACCACGTAAGGTTAAGTAGCTATCAAATGCAGTGCCTGTTGCGCCAATGCAATTACCCCACCATGCGAGCTCATCTGCGTGCGTTTGTGTTTTTGCGATTAATACGCCACCAACAACATCAGAATGACCATTAATGTATTTAGTTGTCGAGTGAAGAACAAAGTCAGCACCAAGAGTTAAAGGTTGCTGTAAGACAGGAGAAAGGAAAGTATTATCAACAGCAACTAAAGCACCTACTTTTGCGGCTTTTTGACAAATTTCAGCAATATCTACCACTCGAACTAATGGATTAGAAGGGGTCTCTAATAAAATTAGTTTAGGCTTTTTAGCAATGGCGGCATCTAAGGCCTCGGTATCCGATTGATCGACAAATAAGGTTTGGAAGTCACCTTTATTCGCGCGAGTGTTAAATAAGCGATACGTTCCGCCATAACAGTCATGAGGGGCAACAATAAGATCATCAGGACCAAGCAGAGCTGAAACCATAAGATTAAGTGCTGAAGTTCCGCAATTTGTCACAACCGCACCTGCACCACACTCTAAATCAGATAAGGTGGTCTCTAGTTGTGTTCGAGTTGGGTTTCCTGAGCGAGCATAATCGTACTTTGGTACATCACCAAATTCAGGGAAGCTGTAGTTAGTTGATAAGTAGATAGGAGGCACAACCGCATTATGTTGTGAATCGCTTTCAATGCCAGTACGAACTGCAATAGTTGCCGGTTTTCTCTCGCTCATAATTTCCCTTCCAAACTGCTAAGCAGTGGTATAATCTAATCCATAAGTTATATTCTTCTACTTTACCATCACAAAATGAGACGTCAATACTTCTAGACGTCTATATATCTTTGCTTATAGCCGTAAATATCGCTAGAATTAGAGACTCTAACTCAACATCAATAATTCTGAACGAAGGTGAATAATGGCTGATTGGAATGGTGACTATTTAAGTCCTTATGCCGAACATGGTAAAAAAAGCGAACAAGTAAAAAAAATTACTGTTTCTATTCCAACAAAGGTACTGCAAATCCTTACTGATGAACGCACGCGTCGCCAAGTAAGTAACCTACGTCACGCAACGAATAGTGAATTATTATGTGAGGCTTTCCTTCACGCTTATACAGGCCAACCCTTACCAACGGATGAAGATTTGCGTAAAGACCGCCCTGATGATATCCCTGCAGAAGCAAAAGCATTAATGACCGCAATGGGCATTGAGTTCGAAGCGTTTGACGACGAGTAAATATTGAACTTTTTCTAGCCAATAAGGTCTACTGTTGGCTAGATCACATTTCCTGTTTTTTCTTTATTTCTTTATTTATCTCTTTTCTTAGTTAATTCCAATTTCAAAATATCTTTCTACGTGCGCCTTATCTCATAAATATATTCAATCACTCCTACCAAATGTGATTATCGTCAACAGACGACCTGCACCTAAATTTTCTCCTTCCTAGCTCTACGCCCTATTCTTTCTAAAATAAGGATGAGTTCAACATTGTGATTTATTTTTAATCTATTTCTCGTCAACTGAATTGAATGCTTATTAAACCGCCCTACACTGCCTTGGTTAAGTAAACATTCTTAAATAAAAATATCCTGTTAAAGGAAAAGGGATTTAAGATGAAGATGAATAAATATACTTTACTTGCTGCAACAATCTCAGCAGTCCTGCTTGCTCCAACGGCTTCAGCTGTTGATTTTAATGGTTACATGCGTGCAGGTACTGGCATCAGTGGTAATGGTGATGGTGATCTGTCATTTGAAAAAAATAAAGTAGGACGTTTAGGCAATGAAAATGACAACTACTCTGAGTTTGGTTTTGCACAAGACCTAGAAACTGGGGAAAAAACGTGGCGTTTAGAGTCAATGATTGCATCTGGCGTTGATGGTTCTAACGGTTGGGAAGATGGCGATTTCAATGTTGCTCAGTTTGCAGTAAAAGCGAAAGGCGTTTTAGCATTTGATAAAGAGGCTACGCTTTGGGCTGGTAAAACTTATTATCAACGTAAAGATATTCATATCACCGATTTCTACTTCCTAAACACATCAGGCACTGGTGGCGGTGTTGAAAACATCTCTGTAGGTGGCCAAAAATTCTCGATTGCATTAATTCAGGATAATGGTTCTCAAGATAGCGATACTGACAAATATGGTTGGAAACCAGGAAGCAATCCTAATGATGCACCTACTTGGGATCTTATTGGGAAAGAATCAGAAGAGGTAAATGCCTACATTCTTGATATGCGCTTAGCAAACATAAATCTTTGGGCTGATGCTTCTTTAGAAATAGCTGCCGTATATAACTTTGCAACCGCTGGCGATGATCAAAACCTAAAAGCCGATGATGGTGTTTTGCTATCTGCAATCTTACAACAAGGTTTAAGCAATGGATTTAACCAAACGGTTGTTCAATTTGGTACAAGTTCTTACGGCGCTCAAATGGCAAGCCTAGGTGCCGGTGGATATTTTGACCGTTCTGGTGATAATAATGATGTAACAGGTTACCGCTTAATTAACTGGGGTGTAATGAACTTTGGTCAATCGTGGGAAATGGGACATCAGGCGTTATATGCAAGTTCTGATTATGATCAAGGAACTCACTCATTAGCCTCTGTTGTTGTTCGTCCTATGTACAAATGGAACGACACAATGCGCACTATTTTTGAAGCAGGTTATTTCACTGAAACACTCACTGATGATACAGATAAAGCAGGTAGCAAATTAACGGTAGCACAAGCATGGGCAATGGGGGATAGTTTCTGGGCTCGTCCTGAAATCCGTGTTTACGGCTCATACATTACAGATGACGAAGGCACAACCTTTGGTGAAAAAGGCGATGGTGAATACGTTGCTGGTATCCAAGTTGAAGCTTGGTGGTAATTACACCTGTAACTACCCCCCAACAAAAAAGCTTCCTCATCAAGCGATGTAGGAAGCCTTTTTTCTGAACAGAAAGACAAAAGCAAACTACGCTTCCATATAGCCTTCTGGCATGTCAATACGAGCTACGCCTGAATCAACGGCCGCCTGTGCTACCGCTTTAGCAACACGAGGAAGCAAACGAGGATCCATAGGCTTAGGAATAATGTAACCTTTACCAAATTCTAGCGTATCAACCCCTGCGGCTTTTAATACTTCGGCAGGTACAGGCTCTTTTGTTAACTGACGAATCGCTTCAACCGCCGCCAATTTCATTTCATCATTAATCACGCTTGCACGCACATCTAGCGCACCACGGAAAATGAATGGAAAACAAAGTACATTGTTAACTTGGTTCGGGTAATCTGAACGCCCCGTTCCCATGATTAGATCCTCACGAACTTCGTGAGCCAATTCAGGTTTGATCTCAGGATCTGGGTTTGAGCAGGCAAACACAACAGGCTTATCAGCCATTAATTTTAGATCTTCTGCATCTAATAGGTTTGGACCAGATACCCCTAAGAATAAATCAGCGCCTTCAATCACATCTTGAAGTGTGCGTTTATCGGTATTGTTTGCAAAACATTGTTTATACTCATTAATATCATCACGGCGTGTGTGGATAACACCTTTACGATCTAGCATGTAGATCTTCTCACGCATTGCACCACACTTAATTAATAGCTCCATACAAGCTACCGCTGCAGCACCAGCACCAAGACAAACGATGATCGCATCTTCCAGTTTCTTACCTTGTAGCTCAATGGCATTCAGCATACCAGCTGCTGTTACAATCGCAGTACCATGTTGATCATCATGAAACACTGGTACATCACAACGTTCAATTAAACGACGCTCAATCTCAAAACAATCAGGGGCTTTGATATCTTCTAGGTTAATACCACCAAACGTATCTGCAATATTAGCCACGGTATCTACAAACTCATCAATAGTTCGATGTTTTACTTCGATATCAATTGAATCTAAACCCGCAAAACGTTTGAAAAGCAGTGATTTACCTTCCATAACCGGTTTTGATGCTAAAGGACCTAAGTTACCTAAACCAAGAATAGCGGTACCGTTAGAAATCACCGCAACCATATTACCTTTTGATGTGTATTTATAAACATCGTCTGGATTCTTCGCGATTTCACGTACAGGCTCAGCAACACCAGGACTGTACGCCAGCGCAAGATCTTCTACTGTGTCTGCAGGTTTAGTCAATGCAACTTCAATTTTACCCGGTGTTGGATAGGCATGATAATGGAGAGCTTGCTTGCGAAAGTCATCTGACATGGTGATTTCCTGAATGCTAATAATTATAAGAGAATTGTTTCAAAACAGTAAATTGTATAATAGTAGATCTAGTTCAAACTTCATAGTCTGGGCTTACACATCGTACCAAACAGAATGACGCACATGATCAAACTCTTGTTTTACAGGCATAAAAAAAGGAGCCCTATTGGGCTCCTCTTTTATCGGAAACTGGTAATTATTTCTTAGAACCAATTGCACCGAAACGTTTGTTGAAGCGATCAACACGGCCGCCAGTATCAACGATACGTTGCTTACCAGTGTAGAACGGGTGACATTCGCCACATACGTCTAGGTGGATTGTGTCTTTGCCTAGTGCAGAGTTGAATTCGAACTCGTTGCCGCAAGAACAAGTAGCTTTAACAGCTTTGTACTCAGGATGGATACCTGCTTTCATGGGAAAACCTCAATAATTTAGGCCGTGTCGCCATCCGATTCTAATGCCGGACACCACACGTAGTTTAACAAAAATAATAAGCATAATTAGATTACACTTACTTAAGGTCGCGTATAGTAATGAATCTGGAGCGATCAATCAACTAATCTGTTACTTTTTTCGCCGTTTTTTTACTAGTTTGCGATATTTTTATCTAAGGGTAGACTATTCTCATTCTGATCTCTTAATTAATGTTAGCCATGTCGTATTCAATTGCCCACATTGCACTTCCCGTTCCTCTTGATCGCATCTTTGATTATTTAATCAAACCGGGTCAAACACCTGCTATTGGTGGTCGTGTAAAAGTGCCTTTTGGACGTCAGCGTTTAATTGGTGTTGTGGTTAATCTAAGCAATGAATCAGAATTCTCACGAGAAAAGCTCAAAGGGATTGATGCGGTGATTGATAATGCATCGCTATGGCCTCCTCATCTCTACAAATTGCTTAACTGGGGTAGTACTTATTATCAATACCCCCTAGGTGAGACTCTCGCTAACGCAATGCCTGCTTGGTTACGCAAAGGCCGAGAAGCAAGTTTTGCAGCATTAAAAGCATGGCAAATTACCGAATTGGGAAAAAACCAAGATCTTAATAAACTGACTCGAGCACCAAAACAAGCTAAAGCGCTGAACTTAGTCCGTCATCAGTCATGCAGCCATGAACAAATGCTAGAAGAAGAGATCACCGCGGCAACATTAAAAGCAGTTGTAGACAAAGGTTGGATTGAAGAAATCTCACTTGCGCCAAAACCAACCTATTGGCAACGCAGTGTTGAGGTAACTCAAGAGAAACCACAACTCAATGAAGAACAAGCTATTGCGATTGCAACCGTCAATGCAAACCCTGAGTTCGGCTGTTATCTACTGGATGGTGTGACAGGTTCTGGTAAAACAGAAGTGTATTTACAATTATTAGAGCCCATTCTAAAAGCAGGCCGCCAAGCTCTGGTTTTAGTTCCTGAAATTGGCTTAACACCACAAACTATTAATCGCTTTAAACGTCGCTTCAATGTTCCTGTCGATGTCATTCACTCTGGCTTAAACGATACTGAGCGTTTAAATTCATGGCTAGCCGCACGAGACAATCACGCTGGCATAATCATAGGCACTCGTTCGGCTCTATTTACGCCTTTTCATGATCTTGGGATAATCATTGTCGATGAAGAACATGATGCTTCTTATAAACAACAAGATAGCATGAGATATCACGCTCGCGATCTTGCAGTGATGCGTGCCAACTTAGATAACATCCCGATTATTTTAGGTTCAGCAACCCCAGCACTCGAAACGCTGCACAATGCGAAAGTCGGTAAATACCACCACCTAACATTAACCAAGCGTGCAGGTACAGCAATTCCAGCTCGCCATGGCGTATTAGACGTAAAAGGTCTGTATTTAAATAGTGGTTTATCTGCCCCTTTAATTGCTCAAATGAGAAAACACTTATCTGAGGGCAATCAGGTCATGTTATTTTTAAACCGCCGAGGGTTTTCTCCTGCACTAATGTGTCACGAATGCGGTTGGATGGCAGAATGTAAACGTTGCGATGCCTATTACACTTTCCATCAACACAGCAATGAAATTCGTTGTCATCATTGTGGTTCACAACAACCTATTATTCATCAATGTCAGGGCTGTGGCTCGACTCAATTGATCTCTGTTGGCGTTGGAACAGAACAACTTGAAACACAACTCATGAATTTATTTCCTGAGTATAAAACCGTTCGTATTGACCGAGACAGCACCCGTAAAAAAGGCAGCTTAGAGAATTACTTAGACGCCATTAAAAATAACGAATACCAAATTTTAATTGGCACTCAAATGCTAGCCAAAGGCCACCACTTCCCTAATGTCACCTTAGTCGGCTTAATTGATGTAGACAGCTCATTATTTAGCAGTGACTTTCGAGCCCCTGAACGTTTAGCTCAGCTCTTTATTCAAGTAGCTGGTCGCGCTGGCCGAGCGAGTAAACCAGGTGAAGTAATTTTACAAACCCACCATCCAGAACATTCATTACTACAAAGCTTATTACATCAAGGCTACGGGCACTTTGCCGAGTATGCTTTACAAGAGCGTAAATTTGCTCAACTTCCTCCTTATACTCATTTATCTCTATTTAGAGCAGAAGCCAATAATAGTGATAACGTAGAGCAATTTTTACGACAAGTGCGCGATATACTAGAGAGCCATCCACAATTTCATGATGCTACGCCGGTATTAGGGCCTATCCCTGCACCATTAGCAAAACGAGCAGGTAAATATCGTTGGCAACTGCTTTTTCAAGCACCAAACAGAACCGTAATGCAGTGTATGTTACGAGGAGCTAAGACAGCGATTGAACTGCTCCCATTAGCGAAAAAAGTTCGCTGGACGCTTGATATAGAGCCTCAAGACCTTAGTTAGTGTAAGGATTTTAATTCTATTTATTTCTAACTAAGGAGGAAGATAATAAGCCCCATGTGAGTCAAATCACAACGTAGATGTAATTTTTGTTAGACCGCCCATATTTAATTCTTTATTTTACACATAAAATATCTTCTAAAATAAACAGAGCAGTTGTTTACTTAGCATTAGATTTTAGTTGGAGAGAATTATTATGGCGACAATGAAGGACGTTGCTCTATCGGCAGGGGTATCAACAGCTACGGTATCACGAGCACTAATGACACCAGAAAAAGTATCGTTAACCACTCGCAAACGCGTAGAGAATGCCATCATTGAAACAGGGTACTCTCCAACGACGCTCACCCGTACTTTGCGTCGTAATGAATCTAAAACAATAGTGACCATTGTGCCTAATATTTGCGACCCATACTTTAGTGATATTCTACGAGGCATTGAAGATACCGCTGTCGAGAATGGATATGTCGTTTTGGTTGGCGACAGTAGCCAGCAAAAAAAGCGAGAGCATTCTTTTGTAAATCTTGTCTATACCAAGCAGGTTGATGGCATGGTTCTTCTGGGCTCAGATCTTCCTTTCAACGCCAGTCGCCAAGAACAAAAAAACTTACCCCCTCTTGTTATGGCTTGTGAATACTCGCCTGAATTAGAATTACCAACCGTTCATATTGATAATTTAACCGCTGCATTTGAAGCCGTGAATTACTTAACTAAACTAGGCCATAAACGTATTGCCGAGTTATCTGGCCCTGAAGACTCTGCCCTATGTCAATTCAGACACCAAGGATACCAACAAGCATTGCGCCGAGCAGGTATCACAATGAACAGCGCTTACATTTATTATGGTGATTTCTCTTTTGAAGCAGGCGCGAAGGCAATTAGCCAACTGCTTTCTCTCTCTTCACCACCAAGCGCTGTATTTTGTCACAACGACATAATGGCCATTGGTGCAATTCAAAAAGCAAAACAAATGGGTTTTCGTGTACCTCAAGACATCTCTATTATGGGATTTGATGACATTGAATTTTCCCAGTACTGCGAACCGTCATTAACCACCATTTCACAGCCTCGCTATGAGATTGGACGTCAATCTATGCTTATGCTTCTAGATCTACTCAAAGGTCATGATGTTCGTTCAGGCTCCCGATTATTAGAGTCATCATTAGTAATAAGAGAAAGCACCGCACCACCAAAAAACCATTAATCATAAGAACCCTAAGCATCAACAAGAAGAATTCACAAAGCGAAGTCATTAGTTGAGTCATATTTTTGTCCAATTAGTGACTTTTTGCCTACTTTTTCACACAAATACTGGTATGAGTAGCGACAACTGATTACCATAAAGAATCTTCTTTGAATTCTGTATAAAGTAACGCACTGTGGCTAATAAAGATTACGTAAAACGTGGGCGTACCCCCAAGAAACCGGCAAAAAAAACAGCCAAGAAAAAAGGCGCTAAGCAGCCTACATCATCTGGTTCTACGCCTTGGAAAGCAGTTGCCGTTGCAGGCCTATTGGTAGCGGTATTTGGCTATGCTCTTTACTTTTTAAATGACTCTCCAGCTCCAAAGAAAAAAGAAACCATAACGGAAGTCGCTCCAGCTAAACCAAAGAAAACAAGTTCGAATAAAGAAATCCCACCATTGCCAGAAGAGCAATGGAGTTATATGGATGAACTTCCAAATAAAGAAATTGAAGTTGAACAAAAAGAGCTAAAAGTATCTGAAGTTCCTTACATCATGCAATGCGGCGCTTATAAATCACGCTCACAAGCTGAAGAGCGTAAGATGAATATCGCTTTCCAAGGCATAACATCTACCGTTCGTCATGCTGAAGGCAGTAGTTGGTATAAAGTAGTTCTTGGACCATATAAATTTAAACGTGATGCAGAAAAAGATCGCCATAAATTACAACGAGCTAAAATCGAACCTTGCGCTATCTGGAAAGATCAGTAATCACCAACCAATAAGAGCAGCGACTAAAATCGCTAATAGCATCACACATTTAAAAAGGAGCGCATTGAGTGCTCCTTTTTCTATCTATGCAGCTTGAAAACCCTACTTCTTCCCCCCATTACAATAGTAATAATCATGAAGATGATGTCATGCTTTAATTAGTGACGTCGTCGAATAAGAGGTTTTACTCGTGACTACAATTGTTTCTGTACGCCGTGAAGGCAAAGTCGTGGTTGCTGGCGATGGCCAAGCATCTCAAGGTGATATGATCGCAAAAGGCAACGTAAAAAAAGTACGTCGTCTATACAATGATTCTGTTCTTGTTGGTTTTGCTGGTAGCACAGCAGATGCCTTTATTCTGTTCGACCTGTGTGAACGAAAATTAGAAATGCACCAAGGTAACTTAACCAAAGCGGCGGTTGAGTTAGCCAAAGAGTGGCGTAGTGACCGTGCATTGCGTCGCCTTGAAGCCATGTTAATTGTGGCAGACAAAACCACTTCTCTTATCATCAGCGGTACAGGCGATTTAATCAACGCGGACAATGATTTACTGACTATCGGTTCTGGTGGCTATTTTGCTCGATCTGCAGCGACAGCATTACTAGAAAATACCGATTTAGATGCTCGCGAAATTGCTACAAAAGCATTAACTATTGCTGGCGATATCGACGTATACACCAATCACAATCATACCGTTGAAGAACTGAACGCTTAACCAAAATAAGGAATCCCCATGTCTGAAATGACTCCTCGTGAAATTGTACACGAACTAGATAGCCATATTATTGGTCAAGATAAAGCAAAACGTTCAGTCGCGATTGCACTTCGTAACCGCTGGCGTCGTATGCAATTGGAACCAAATTTACGTGCCGAAGTTACGCCTAAAAACATCCTAATGATTGGTCCTACAGGTGTAGGTAAAACAGAAATTGCACGTCGTTTAGCGAAGTTAGCAAATGCGCCTTTCATTAAAGTTGAAGCGACTAAGTTCACCGAAGTAGGTTACGTTGGTAAAGAAGTTGAGAGTATCATTCGTGATTTAACCGATGTTGCTATCAAAATGACACATCAGCAAGCAGTAGAAAAAGTAAAATTCCGCGCAGAAGAGCAAGCTGAAGATCGTATTCTTGATATTTTACTTCCACCAGCACGTGATGCGTGGGGGAAAAACGAAGAAGGCGATAATGATTCTGGTACTCGTCAATCTTTCCGCAAAAAACTGCGTGAAGGCAAACTAGACGACAAAGAAATTGAAGTGGATGTTGCAGCACCTCAGGTCGGTGTTGAGATCATGGCTCCTCCTGGCATGGAAGAGATGACAAACCAACTTCAAGGTATGTTCCAAAACCTATCAGGCGGTAATACAACCAAAAAGCGTAAGATGAAAATTATTGATGCCCTTAAAGCACTAACAGAAGAAGAAGGCGTGAAACTGGTTAATCCTGAAGAACTAAAAGAACAAGCCATCTTTAACGTAGAAAACCACGGTATCGTATTTATCGATGAAATTGACAAGATATGTAAAGGCTCAAACTCACATTCAGGCGATGTTTCTCGTGAAGGTGTGCAACGTGATTTACTGCCATTAGTTGAAGGCAGCACAGTAAGTACTAAGCACGGTATGGTAAAAACCGATCATATGTTATTCATCACATCGGGTGCATTCCAAATGGCAAAGCCGTCTGATCTGATCCCTGAGCTGCAAGGTCGTTTACCTATCCGTGTTGAGCTTGAAGCATTAACAGCAAATGACTTCAAACGTATCTTAACAGAACCAAACGCGTCATTAACTGAACAATACATAGCTCTATTGGCAACCGAAAATGTAAACGTTGAATTTACTGAAGATGGCATCACTCGTATTGCAGAGTCCGCTTTCCAAGTAAACGAAAGTACAGAAAATATTGGTGCTCGTCGCTTACATACGGTGATGGAACGCCTAATGGAAGAGATCTCTTACGATGCTTCTGAAAAACACGGCGAGAGCTTGGTTGTAGATGCTGAATACGTAAGTTCGCGTTTAGGCAAGCTAGTCGCAGATGAAGATTTAAGTCGCTTCATTCTGTAATTTTTAGCCTTTATGCTAAATAAAATAAAGCCTCGTTAATGAAAATTAGCGAGGCTTTCTCTTTAGGAAACGCATTATTTTAGGCCACGATTTCCCAAGAGTGTGTCATATCAATGCCTTCACTTAGCATTAAACATACTGAACAATATTTCTGTAATGAATCAGCAGTAACTTGCTCAACAATGTCAGGATCCAGATTATCACCGCTCACTTCAAAATGAATATTCACATGAGTAAACAGCTTTGGCGCAGTTTCACGACGCGCGCTTGATAACTTAGCAATACAGCCTGTTACTTTTTGATTTGCAGATTTAAGTCCATCCACAACATCAACAGAGCTGCATCCACCAGCGGCTATTAACACCATTTCCATTGGGCTTGGGGCTTTTTCGCCACCATTTCCATCCATTACCACAGAGTGGCCTGATTGAGATTGACCTAGGAAAGTAAATCCCTCAATCCATTTAACTTCAGCGTTCATAAAAGCCTCTTTACTACATAAAAAGAAAACTCGTGATCCATTTCACGAAATTGTGCCCTTGGTCGCACATTTCATACGATCAAAGTCAAGAAATCAACGGCGAAACAATGTATGATTTTATCAATTATCTCAACGAACATGCAGCCTTGTTCCGATAACCATATTGTATAGGCCAAACTGATATTTGGCTCAGTTATTTTAAAATGGACATCGCCTACTAGGCAAACGCAGAGGAAGTATAAAGTATGGTTCTAGGTAAACCTCAGACAGACCCAACATTAGAGTGGTTCTTATCTCATTGTCACATTCATAAGTACCCTTCAAAAAGTACTTTAATCCACGCTGGTGAAAAAGCTGAGACGCTTTACTACATCGTAAAAGGTTCTGTTGCTGTACTAATCAAAGATGAAGAAGGTAAAGAAATGATCCTTTCTTACCTTAACCAAGGTGACTTCATCGGTGAACTTGGCTTATTTGAAGAAGGTCAAGAACGTTCAGCATGGGTTCGTGCTAAAAGCCCTTGTGAAGTTGCTGAAATTTCATTTAAGAAATTCCGTCAGCTTATTCAAGTAAACCCTGACATTCTGATGCGTCTTTCAGCTCAAATGGCAACACGTCTACAAATCACTAGCCAAAAAGTAGGTGATTTAGCATTCCTAGACGTTACTGGCCGTATCGCTCAGACTCTATTGAATCTAGCTAAACAACCAGATGCAATGACTCACCCAGATGGCATGCAAATTAAGATCACTCGTCAAGAGATCGGTCAAATTGTAGGTTGTTCACGTGAAACTGTTGGTCGTATCTTGAAGATGCTTGAAGAGCAAAACTTGATCTCTGCACACGGTAAAACAATCGTAGTTTACGGTACTCGTTAATTTAACGCTTATCTTAAACGAATAAAAACGCAGCCCTTGAGCTGCGTTTTTTTATGCCTAAATTTTAGAATTAACTGTCTGTGCTTTCAAAAATTTTATCAGCAGATGCAGCGACAAATCCTGTATATATCTTGCCATTGGGTAGCGAATAACGCTTAGCAAACTCATAAAACCCACCAGGGATGTCAAACTCACCCTCAGTAAAGCTCACTTTCACTTTATCGGCCATGG
Source organism: Aliivibrio sp. (assembly GCA_024206155.1). Classification (GTDB taxonomy): domain Bacteria; phylum Pseudomonadota; class Gammaproteobacteria; order Enterobacterales; family Vibrionaceae; genus Aliivibrio. Next base: position 27,998 of record JAAGZR010000052.1, on the reverse strand, counting down.
TTGATGACTGTTCTAAGTAAACCTCAGGAGAGCCTTTAACTTCACCACCGACATCGTTCATTGCAAAACCAGCATCACGTAAGTGTTGGTTTACATCAACTACTTCAGCAAACGCTTTAAGCTGATTAACATAAACCGTAAAGTGATTAGCACCATAACCATGAGCAGCTAGCCAAGAAGCGTACTCACTCTCTTTTGCTAATATTTGGTACTCTTCAAAGCTTAGCGACCAAGGGCGGCCCGCTGAAAGAAAATCGCTGGTCGCAAAATAATGCGCTGGCACCTGTTCAATCAAAGCATGAATGATCTTCTGAGTATCAAGCGATAGCTCTTCAACTAAAATCTCACTAATAAAAACAAGTGGCGCATTAGGATCTGGATGCTCAAAATGCTGTGCTTTGAGTTTTTTCGCTTCAAAGTCATACGTCTCACACGCTTTATACCCTATTGCTAAAAATGGGGCGGCTAACGTTTGCAAGCCAACCTTAGGCAAATTAAACGTACGTAATGCAATGTGATCGTTAATCAATTCATCGCCATTAGATAATAACTGATGAACCCTTCCTGCCGATGGGGATAAACGAGTAATATAATCTTGCCATAATGACGAAAATAAAGACGTTACGTTATTCATGCCTATCACCTCTTATAAAGTTAAACCCGGAGACAGTTGAGCGGGAATTTCACAGGCATCGCCTTCCATTGAGGCCATTGGGTAGGCACAATAATCTGCCGCATAGTAGGCACTTGGTTTCATATTGCCTGATGCCCCCGGACCACCAAATGGCGCGTCACCACTTGCTCCTGTCAGTTGACGGTTGCGATTTACAATACCGGCACGAATATGCTCTACAAAATATTCCCACTCACTGTCATCAGTTGATACAAGACCTGCCGATAAGCCATAACGAGTGTCATTAGCAAGCTCTACCGCTTCTTCTAACGTTTCATAGCGTACTATTTGCAATAGTGGGCCAAAGTATTCTTCATCCGGTAATTCAGCAACATTAGTGACATCAATAATGCCGGGAGAAACAAAGGCGTGGCCTAAGCTTTTCGCCTCAAGCAGTGATTCACCACCTAAAGCTTGTAAATTCTTCTGAGCATTTAAAATAAACTCTGCCGCAGCGGCTGATATTTGCGGTCCCATGAATGGTGCGTTATCAGCAAAAGGTTGGTCAACCACAATGCTTTTTGCGACTTCAACAAGACGTACGACTAACTCATCTCCAGCTTGACCTTTTGGCACATACAGACGACGAGCACAAGTACAACGCTGTCCAGCACTAATAAAGGCTGACTGAATAATGGTATAAACCGTCGCTTCTCGATCACCAAAATTATGAGAGATCACCATCGGATTATTCCCCCCCATTTCTAGCGCGAGCATTTTCCCAGTATCACCTGCAAATTGGCGATGTAAAATATGCCCTGTATTCGCACTGCCGGTAAACAACAGCCCATCAATCCCTTTAGCGCTAGCCAGTGCTTCACCCGTTTCACGAGCACCTTGTACTAAGTTAATCACACCATTAGGTAAACCGGCTTGCTGCCACAGCTTCATGATCACTTCACTAGTCCATGGGGTTTGCTCTGAAGGTTTTAATACCACGGTATTACCTGCAAGCAACGCAGGAACGATATGACCGTTTGGTAGGTGTCCTGGGAAGTTATACGGCCCAAAGACAGCCATAACACCTAAGGGGCGATGCCTTAGTACAATTTTATTTCCTGCAGCTTCACGCTCTTTATGAGGCGTTCTTTCATGATAAGCACGGATGGAAATCGCAATTTTCCCCACCATAGCGCCCGCTTCGGTTTTTGTTTCCCAGAAAGGTTTACCCGTCTCTTTTGCAATAACTTCAGCAACTTTATCAGCGTTGTATTTTACCAATTCAGCGAAACGCTCGATAACCGCTTGGCGTGCTTCAAAAGGCTGTTTTTTCCACTCAATAAAGGCATGACGTGCCGCACTAACGGCTGACTCAACCTGCTCTTTGGTTGCGCTGTCTCCTTCCCACACCACTTCACTGTTGTATGGGCTTACTGATTGTATGGTTTCACCTTGTCCTGAAACCCAATCCCCTGCAATCCAATGTGTCATATCCTTTATCCCCTATTGAGCTAATAAACGTACGTAATCATCCACTTCTACTTGCAATGCCGTTGCCGCTTCTTGTGTTAAATGAACGGTATCTGTCGCCTTATCGTAGGCTGCCGTGGTTGCTGTTGCTCTGAAACTTTCAAACGAGGTATTGGCAATTAAATACTGCTGCGAGCTGCTATGCTCTGTGATGATCACTTTAGCTTTAAATGAATTCCGCACCGATTCAATGCTGCGTAAATCACATTCAACCGTCGGCCCTGCATCAAAAATATCGACATAACCACGACAACGGAATCCTTCATTTTCTAATAGCTTTAACGCGGGTTTAGTGTTGTCATGCACCTTACCGATGACCGCTTGAGCCTCTTTACTTAATAAGCTAACGTAGATAGGTAACTTAGGCATGAGATCGGCAATAAATCCTTTATATCCAATACCCGTTAGATAATCAGCTTCAGTAAAATCAATCGAGAAGAAGTGTTTTTGCAACCACTTCCAAAATGGTGACTCCCCTTCTTCATCAGAAACACCACGCATTTCTGCAAAAATAGTGTCTGAAAAACGATGTGGATGTTCCGCCATCATTAAAAAACGCGCTTTAGACATTAAACGACCATTCAGGCCTTCACGAAACTCTGGGCGTAAGAAAAGCGTACAGATCTCAGTACTGCCAGTGTAATTGCTACCAAAAGTCAGTACTTTCACGACATTATTAACATTGAGCTTACGTGAGAAATGAACCACTTTACTGATGTAATAATTATAGAAAGGTGAATCCAAACCAACCGCAGCATCTATTCCTGTGGTTCCAGTAACTTCTCCTGTTACTGAATCTTGGCCAACCATGAGGTAACCTTCTGTGCCAGGTTCTAGAACTTCTTTTTCAAAGCTATCAATGGAATGATCAATTCGATTGCGTAATTGCTCTTCGTTAACGGGGAGTGATGTAAAACCATGACCTGATTCCACAGCACACTGATGAAGCGCAGGATAATCTTCCTGAGTGATAGGACGAATAACAAGCATCAATATTCCCTCCTATGGGAAGTTGCGTAGGCTATGCTAAGTCCAATAGATAAAACTTCAAGACTATCTATTGGAGTGAGCACTAGATGATTAGCTAAATAAAAGAAGGGCAACCCTACCTACTGGCGTTGCCCAAATCCTTATGTGGATCTATTTATTTAATGACGCAAGCGCTTTATCTAGACGCTCAAAACCAAGAGCTACATCTTTTTTTGTAATAACAAGAGATGGAGTAAAACGAACAACATTCACACCAGCAACAAGAACCATTAAACCTTGTTCGCCTGCTGCAACAAGAACATCACGAGCACGGCCTTGCCACTCATCATTCAAGGCAACACCAAGCAGTAGGCCTTTACCACGGATCTCTGCGAACATATCGTATTTTGCATTTAATGCTTCTAGCCCATCACGGAACCATTGCTCACGCTCTTTTACACCTGCCAATGTTTCTGGTTTTGCCACTTCTTCCACAACAGCTTCAGCCACAGCACATGCTAATGGGTTGCCGCCATAGGTTGAGCCATGAGTACCCACTTTTAAGTGTTGAGCCAGCTCTGTCGTTGTTAGCATGGCACCAATTGGAAAACCACCACCCAATGATTTTGCAGTACTTAAAATATCAGGTGTAACGCCTAAGCCTTGATACGCGTAAAAGTCACCCGTTCGACCATTACCCGTTTGTACTTCATCAAAAATAAGCAGTGCGTTGTATTTATCACACAGCGATCTAACACCTTCTACAAATTCTGATGTAGGGGAAATCAATCCACCTTCACCTTGCAATGGCTCCATCATAATTGCACAGGTTTTTTCTGACATGTGCGCTTCAAGCTCCGCAAGATTATTGTATTCAAGATGAGAGATATCACCAGGCTTAGGGCCAAAGCCATCAGAATAAGCTGCTTGGCCACCGACGGTTACGGTAAAGAAAGTTCGGCCATGGAAGCCTTGTTTAAATGCGATGATTTCACTTTTTTCTTCTCCATGAACATCGACTGCCCATCGTCTCGCTAATTTAAGAGCGGCTTCATTTGCTTCTGCACCTGAGTTAGCAAAGAAAACTTTTTCAGCAAATGACACCTCTGTGAGTTTTTTCGCCAAACGAATCGCAGGCTCATTGGTCATCACGTTGCTAAGATGCCATAGCTTTTGTGATTGCTCTTGTAAAGCATTAACCATGATAGGATGACAATGCCCTAAGCAACTCACGGCAATACCACCAGCAAAATCAACGTACTCTTTGCCAGCTTGGTCCCACACTCTAGCACCTTCCCCTTTGACGGGGATCACTTCCATTGGGTTATAACAAGGTATCATTACATCATTAAAATCTTTACGTTCGACTTGTGAATGGGTCGTCATCACACTTTCCTTCTGCGTATGCCGTTTTTAGCATAATATTTACAAATCATTAACCTTTTCAATAGCACAAAATTCTTTTTTTGAACTAAAAAAGTTCCATTTTCTATACCGTATTGACTGATAAGTCAGTTTATTAGAATAGTTATAGAATAACGCTATAGCAGGTGAGTAGATAAGTAAACGAATTTATAAGAATAGAAGACACAAGGCTTATGCATAAACCTTCATATAAACAAGTATAAAAAAGGACGAAAGAAAAAGTAAGAAGAGTGAACTAGATCGCTCTAGTTAACAGGGGGAATATTAATTATTTATTAATAAAATTAGCCAGGATATCGTGGCCCTGCTCTGTCATTATCGATTCAGGGTGAAATTGTACCGCTTCAATCGGCAGTATTTTATGGCAAAAACCCATGATCTCATCCGTTTCTCCCGCTTCATTTTCTGTCCATGCAGTGACTTCAAAGCATGAAGGTAATGTCTCAGTTTTAACCACTAATGAGTGGTAACGAGTGACGGTAAGAGGATTATTCAGTCCTTTAAATACGCTTTGGTTAGTATGGATAATTGGCGATGTTTTTCCATGCATGACTTTTTTCGCACGTATCACGTCACCACCAAATACTTGAGCAATAGCTTGATGACCTAAACACACGCCTAAGATTGGCAGTTTCCCAGCAAAATATTCGATTGCTTGTAGTGAAATACCCGCTTCATTTGGCGTACAAGGTCCAGGGGAGATAACTAAATGAGATGGATTAAGTGCCTCAATACCTGCAATGTCAATGTCATCATTACGAACCACTTTTACCTCTGCGCCTAATTCACAGAAGTACTGATATAGGTTATAGGTAAATGAATCATAGTTGTCGATCATTAACAGCATAAAGAACTACTTAAAAAGATGAATAAGAAATAAAAATTGCTCGCAGAGAAACCCTACGAGCAATCTATTTTATCAGAGCTAAAGACTATGGGCGAGTCACAAAACCAACCGCTTCAAACGCTTTTTTCAGTGTTACAGCAGCACGCTCAGAGGCTTTCTCAGCACCGGCTTTCATTACTGAATCCATGTAGGCACGGTCTTCACGAATACGCTTGTATTCAGATTGGATAGGCTCAAGCATAGTAACAATCGCTTCACCAACGTCTTTCTTGAATGGACCGTACATTTCAACACCTTGGTATTGCGCTTCGATCTCTTCAAACGTTTTGCCTGATGCCGCAGAGTACAGACCCATCAGGTTTGAAATACCCGCTTTATTTTCCCAATCATGAGCAATACGCGGTGGCATTTCTGCATCTGTTTGTGCTTTATTAATCTTCTTAAGAATCGACTTAGGATCTTCTAGCAGCGTAATAACGTTCTTGCGGTTATCATCTGATTTAGACATTTTCTTCGTCGCATCTTGTAGGCTCATTACACGCGCATTCACTTGTGGAATGTACGGTTCTGGTACAGTAAATAATGGCGCTTCAGGGCTGTAGATATTGTTAAAACGATTAGCAATATCACGCGCTAGTTCTAAATGTTGCTTTTGATCGCTACCAACAGGGACTTGATGTGCGCCATAAAGCAGAATATCTGCCGCCATTAATACTGGGTAATCAAATAAACCTACGTTAATGTCATTTGCATAACGCTTTGATTTATCTTTGAATTGAGTCATACGATTCAATTCACCCATTTGAGTGTAACAGTTAAGAAGCCAACCAAGTTGAGCATGCTCTGGTACGTGCGACTGAACAAATAGCGTGCTCTTCTTAGGATCAACACCAACCGCTAGACAAATTGCCAGTGCATCGAGTGTTGCTTCATGCAGCGCTTTAGGATCTTGACGAACCGTAATTGCGTGAAGGTCTACTACACAATACTGACAATCATAATCGTCTTGCATCTGTTGCCATTGACGTAGAGCACCCAAGTAGTTACCGATACTTAGTTCACCTGATGGTTGAACACCACTTAATACGATGGGCTTGCTCATGGTTATGATTCCTTGTTTAACTGTAAAAATTAAATGATCCACGATGGGATCATTTAATGGTTATTCTATTGTATTGATAGTCTTTATGTACTTATCAATGAATACTATCTTGCCACACTCATCACGGCTAATAAATGATTAAATTCATCACTTACCACATCAGGCTGACTATCTGCGATAGGCTCCCCATGGTTATAACCATAAGTTAAACCGAAGCTATGGCAACCGGCTGCTTGAGCCGCTTGAATATCATTTCTTGAGTCGCCTACCATCAGCATCTCAGAAGGCATTAATTGGTGCTTATCAAGCAACCAATTAAGTGCAAATGGGTTCGGTTTTTTCTCAACAAAGGTGTCGCCACCGATCACATCGACAAAAAGATGAGCAAGCTGATGTTGTTCAAGTAATTCAGGAACAAATTGTGCGGGCTTGTTAGTAACAAGTGCTAATGCGTAACCTTGTTGATAAAGCGCTTCTAGCGTCTCTTTCACATTTGGATATAAGTGACTTAACTCATGACCACCATCATGGTAGTGGTGATCTAAACGAGCACGAGCCTCATTAACCAATTCAGACGCTAGGCCTTCTTGAACCGTAACACTTTGGCTTAGTGCACGAGAAACAAGCACATCTGCACCATTACCAATCCAATGAGACGCTTGTTCTAGCGTTACTCTTGGGTAACCCACATCTTGCATAGCAAGGTCAACCGCACGAGCTAAGTCTGGAACGCTATCAAGCAGCGTCCCATCCAAATCAAAGGCGATCAGTTTGATGTTTTCAAACATGAATCTTAATTACCTTTTACTTTTGTTAGCTCTGCACGCATTTCATCAATCACTTCTTTATAGTTTGGTTGATTAAAAATAGCAGAGCCCGCAACGAACATATCCGCACCCGCTTCAGCGATTTCACGAATGTTATCAACCTTCACACCACCATCGATTTCAAGACGAATATCACGGCCTGATTCATCGATCAACTTACGTACCGCACGTAATTTATCTAAGGTACTTGGAATGAATGATTGACCACCAAATCCTGGGTTAACTGACATAAGTAGAATCATGTCTACTTTATCTAGAATATAATCAAGACAAGATAATGGCGTTGCTGGGTTTAATACTACCCCCGCCTGACAACCGTGCTCTTTAATTAATTGAAGCGTGCGATCAATATGCTCTGAGGCTTCTACATGGAAGGTAATCATCGTTGCGCCTGCTTTAGCAAACTCAGGAACGATGCTATCTACCGGCTTTACCATAAGGTGAACATCGATTGGAGCGGTAATACCGTAATCACGTAGTGCTTTACAGATTGGTGCACCAAACGTTAAATTTGGAACGTAATGATTATCCATTACATCGAAATGAACAACATCAGCACCTGACGCTAATACTTTTTCAACGTCTTCACCAAGACGAGCAAAATCAGCAGAGAGAATAGATGGTGCGATCAAAAAGTCTTTCATGTTGAGCCTCAGGTTAATAATTATTTCAGTATCGCCACGACGATATGGCGCAATCGATTAAATCGACGACGCAATTCTACCTGATAATTATAAACCTGTCTTAAGCTCAATGAGTCTTTCGATGGGATTTTTGAAGGGTAACGATTAATTTACTCGCGGCACTCAGACGCGTGGAATAACGCCATTAGCTCATCAACTTTATTACGACCGGCGCCATTTCGACTGATCGTACGCTTCACCTTAATAGTATTAAGTGTTGCACCGTGGTAAAGACGACGAGTCAATGTGGTGTCGTGATTAGAGATCAATACTGGGATATCACGCTCAAACGCGGCTTTTTCCGCAATGTCCGCCAATGCAGCTTGGTCATCAAGAGAGAAGCCATTACCTGCATAAGAGGTAAAATTCGCAGTGTTTGAAAGCGGAGCGTAAGGAGGATCGCAATAAACAACGGCACCTTTGCGTGCTCGTTTAAAGGTATCGACATAGCCTTCACAGACAAACGTTGCTTTCTTTGCTTTTTCGGCAAAAAAGTACATCTCTTTCTCTGGAAAGTACGGTTTTTTATACGAACCAAAAGGCACATTAAAACCGCCTTTTTTGTTATAACGGCACAACCCGTTAAATCCATGGCGATTCATGTATAAAAACAACAAAGAACGACGATAAGTATCTGTGCATTGATTAAATTCAATGCGAAAATCAAGATACACTTCTTTTTGATTATATTCTGATTGAAATAGCACTCGAGCATCTTCAACAAAACGCTCAGGATCATCTTTAAGGTGGTTGTAAAGATTGATTAAATCAGGGTTTATATCCGCAAGAAGATAATGATCATAATCGGTATTTAAAAACACAGAACCAGCACCAACAAAGGGTTCAATCAATTTTCTTGCATCAGGAAGATGACGTTGAATTTCTTCTACTAGGCTATATTTACCGCCAGCCCACTTTAGAAATGCGCGATGCTTTTTCATACGTCTTTTACGCCTTTTTACCTTAAATCAGAAAGCGGGGGATTGTACCCTATTTTTTAGCTAGGATCTGTTTATCTTAGCGCTTATTTTACAGAATCAATTTCACGATGTACTTGCACTAACGATTTAGCCCAAGGACCCAAAGATTGAACCGAACTTGGAAGGTTTTGTACCGCACCACGAGCAGCAGAAATAGACTCGTAATCGCCAAAAGTAACGATATACCAAATAGAGCCATTACGAAGTGCTTGATAGATACGTGCCGAGCCTTCAATTTGATGCTCATTCAGAAACTCTTGTACGGCAGTTTCATTGGTTAAAGCCGCAAGTTGAAGAATATAACGCTTATCTGAAATCGCTTTAAGCTCTTTATCCGCGATAGCAAAAGTCGCCTTCGTTTCTTCTGGTTTAGACGCATCCGATTGAGATACCTGACTCTTATCTTTTTCTACAATGGCAACCGTTGATTTCGTTGCTTCATTTGCTTCTATTTGAGCTAAATTTGATAAGTCAGCGTTAATTTCAACTTCAGGCTTAATTGCCTCATTATCATCAATTAATGAGTCCACTAATGCAGATGGCACAACAACACGCTTTCCTTCTTCAACCTTAGAATCAACAACAATAGGCGTGTCGATTACTTCAGGCGGAATAGAACCCGTATCGTCTTCTGGCAAATTAATACTTTGTAATTCTTCATCATTGACCTGAACTAATTCAGCATTAAGTTTATCATCAAGAGTAACGACTAACGGCTCATCACCATTAACTAAAGTTTCAATAACAGGCAATTCTGATGATTGACTATTCAACCACCAATAGGTCCCTGCTGCGCCTAGCAATAAAAGAGAAGCCAGGCCTAAAATACCAACAGGTGAATGCGCCACTGAGCGAATAATAATTCGGCGCTCTGCTTTTTTGTCTCCCAAAGCAATAAGCTCGGCAGGCAAATAATTACTTTTATCAACTAAATTACGGATGCGAAGTTTATCTTCTCTACTTGGAGCAAAACGAACAACCAGTATTTCAGTAAATGTCGCCGCCTCTTCTGCTGTCAGTGGTTCTATGTCAATATCAACAGGCTTATTATCTTGGCCATAAGACATGCGTGCTAATTCAGGTGTTAACTTACCTGACTCTGAAAATAACAAGACATTGATTTGCCAATTTGGTGTTGATTGGGCTTTTTGAACTAAGAGCCATAACTCACTAAGAAGCTCAGAAGAGAGTAAATGAGCATCATCAATCACCAATACGAGATTGCATTTTTCTCCTGCTAACATGCGACCGATACTATCAACAACCGTATCAGATTCATTAAATAACGGGTCTCGAACGACTTGCTTTAGAATAATGCCACGTTGCTGCTGAATCGATTGATTAGAATGACACATCAATAGTGCTTGATTTGCATCATCACACCACTTCTCAAGATATCGTTGAGCCAGCCATGATTTACCAGAGCCTTTAACTCCTTCTACATGCACTAAATTAGAACCAAACCGAGAAACAAATTGAATGCGTGATAGTACATCCAATTGACTTTCTAATTCCAATACAGTTAAATCATGACCAATACTCATATCTTACGCCTTACATTGCTCAATTACTTCAGCAAGCACATCTTCAGAAACACCGGTCACGACTTCAGAACTGCCAATCGATGTTGGTAGAACCAAGCGTAACTTACCTGACAAGACTTTCTTGTCACGCATCATGTGCTTCATAAATGCATCTACTGTCATTTCGTTTGGGGCTTTTAATGGTAATTTCGCTTTTTCTAAAATAGAACAAATACGTTCAACATCAGATTGTGAAATTAACCCTTCTTTTTGCGCAGTTACCGCTGCCATTACCGTACCAGCAGACACAGCTTCGCCATGCAGCCAATTACCGTAACCCATTTCTGCTTCAATCGCATGACCAAAAGTATGGCCTAAATTCAAGAGCGCGCGCATTCCTGATTCTTTTTCATCTTTTGCCACGACATCTGCTTTGATTTGACAACAACGCGAAATTGCATAAACCAGCGCATCATGATCTAATGCATAAAGCTTATCCATGTTCTCATCAAGCCAATCAAAAAACTCGCGATCGACAATAATGCCGTACTTAATCACCTCAGCCATTCCCGCGGCGAATTCACGCTCAGGTAAGGTTTTAAGGCAATTAATATCAATAATAACGGCTTTAGGTTGATAAAAAGCACCAACCATATTCTTACCAAGCGGGTGATTTATCGCGGTTTTACCACCAACTGACGAATCCACTTGCGAAAGAAGGGTTGTCGGTACTTGGATAAAATCAACACCTCGTTGATAACATGCAGAGGCAAAGCCAACCACATCACCAACCACACCACCGCCTAAAGCCACAATCGTTACATCACGGCTGTGGTTCTCTTCTAATAGAAAAGTAAGGATATTATTGAAAGTATCTAAATTTTTATATTGTTCACCATCGTCTAATTCAAGCAGTGATACTTGGCATTCAAACGTTTGTAAGGTGTCGATGATTTGTTGAGCATATAACGGCGCAACCGTCACATTACTGATAACGACAACACGTTTTTTGGCAGGTATTACAGATGAAAAATGCGCCGGGTTGCAAAACAACTCGGCGCCGATAGAGATGGGATAGCTACGTTCTGCTAAATCTACATGAATCGTTTCCATGATCCGTTCCCAGTATCTGTCTTAGTAAATAACTTGAATTAACGCTCTTCAAGCATTTGGATGATTTGATTTGCAACTACTTTTGCACTTTGATCATCGGTGCGAACAACGTAATCAGACACTTCTTCATAAAGTGCATTACGCTCTTTCGCTAGTGCTTCTAACACTTCACGAGGTTCATCAGTTTGAAGCAACGGACGTTTTTTGTCGCGTTGTGTGCGAGCTAGCTGCTTCTCAATTGTAGTTTCAAGATATACAACAACACCACGAGCAGATAAACGATTACGACTCTCTTTACTAATTACAGAGCCACCACCCGTTGCAAGTACAATTCCTTGCTCTTGGGTTAAATCGTTAATTACACCTTCTTCACGTATGCGGAAACCTTCTTCACCCTCAACGTCGAATACCCAAGCGATATCTGCGCCTGTACGTTCTTCGATTACCGTATCAGAATCAAGAAACTCCATATGAAGTTGCTGTGCTAAGTGTCTACCAATTGTACTTTTGCCGGCGCCCATTGGGCCAACAAGGAAAATATTTCGTTTTTCAGCCATTTTTTAGAAATTATGCAAAGTTCATTAACGACATTGCCAACAGTTGTCTCTTTCATAGACGCTTGTCTGTGGCACCATATTCCTCACAGATATTTTGTGATCAGACCGAAAATTATCTCAGTTTATAGCTAGTGATTGCAATAGCTAGATGAAAAGTTCAGCATAATAAATTTATTGACACTCAATTTCACTTACAATTACACGCACTAAATTACCCTATCTTATTACTCCATAACAACTTTTGGTGTAACGAAGATTAATAATTCTTGCTTTCCTATATTTTCAGAGCTACGGCGGAATAAAGCACCAAGTAGAGGTAAATCACCAAGTAATGGTACTTTTTCCACACTATTTGATAACGAATGCTGATAGATACCGCCCAAAACAACAGTTTCACCATTATCGACCAGTACTTGAGTTCCAATTCGCTGAGTATCAATCGCTACTGCTTCACCAGTACCGGTTTTCACCACTTGCCCTGGTCTGTCTTGAGTGACCGTTAAATCTAAAACTAAGCGATTATCTGGTGTAATTTGCGGCGTTACCATTAGGCTTAATACTGCTTTTTTAAACGAAACGGATGTTGCCCCGCTCGATGACGCTTCTAAATAAGGTATTTCTGTACCTTGCTCAATATAAGCAGGTTTTTTATTGGTGGTAATTAATCTCGGGCTCGAAATAATCTCAGCTTTAGACTCTGCCTGTAAAGCGGAAAGCTCTAAATCTAATAATAAGTCAGACCCTAACTTAGCAACCTGAAAAGCGATGCTTGATGCCGCAGGGTTAGCCAATCCTAAATTTACATTTAAAAAATCATCAACCGGCACCCCGTCACCGCCGCCATTATAAAGACCGCCAAAGGCTAAATTACTTTCAATTGAACCGCCAACCGTGGTGCTACCATTGGTATTGGTTATACCCCAGCGGACCCCTAATTCATCAAGATTACCTTCGTTTACCGTTACAATCCTTGCTTCTATTTGAACTTGTTTAATTGGTACATCTAAACTTTCAATGATCTCTTTAACAACGTTTATATTTTCAGGAAGATCTCTTATCAATAAAGAGTTAGTTCGCTCATCAACCGTAATACTGCCTCGGCTCGACAACATGGTTATCTCTCCCTCTCCTATCAAAAGATCTGAAATATCAGAAGCTTTTGCATAATGAATAGGAATAATTACCGAAGAGAGCGCACCTAACTCAGATGCCATTTTAGCTTGCTCTAATACTTTTTTCTCTTGTGCATCCAACTCTGATTTAGGAGCAACTAAAACAACATTACCTTCCACTCGCTTATCTAAGTTTTTTACTTGTAAGATAATATCCAATACTTGTTGCCAAGGTACTCCGTCTAATCGCAACGTTAAGTTACCTTTTACTGAATCAGCAACGACCAAGTTAAAGTCATTATAATCTGCGATTAATTGTAATACCTGTCTAACAGGGATATCCTGAAAGTTAATCGAAATGGGCTTGCTATCTTGGGCGTCAGAGGTTTTAGTTTCATTTGCGTTAAGCTGTGGTTTTGAAATCACAACCTGTAAAGAACGATCTTTTAAAAAATAGTCATATTGAAAATCACCTTTGATATCTACTGACAGCAGTGTGCTTTTAGACTCTCGAAACGTTTCAATTCGAGACACTAATGTCGAAAAATCTTCAACATCTAAAATAACCAACTTATCATTACTGACTTTCGTATCATGTAGCTCTATCAATAATTTTCCTTTTTCTTTTCGTAAATCAACCGTGGCTGCAGCCGAGGCAAGATCAACCGAAATCACCCCTTCTTTTTTCTTTGTTGACTGAAAGTTCACATCCACGAGTTGGTTAAGCTCTATATCTTTTGCAAATGAAGAGTGACTGAAAAAGCTAAATATAAGCAGCAAACATAGCTGAATAGAAAGTAATTTACTGCTTGTTTTGCATCCTAGCAACATACGTATTCCTTGGTATCCCGTTAATGTTTTAGAGCTAATTTAACGTATCTTTTTTGCCAACATCCCATGCCATCAGGCAAGGTTTCCCTTAATGTCATGTACTGTGGTTTAATATCAACCACTTGACCATTATTGCTTCCCATGTATTGCCCTTTATGAACTTTCACTACGCTTCCCTTTGGCGTTTGTATTAATGCAGTAATATTATCGTTTGAGCCCATCACGCCTTTTAATCGTAATTTTCTCAACGCATATCGTTCAAGTGACCCATTTTTTTTTCTGTATTTTGGTTGCCAACATGATTTTTTCTTTATTGGCTGTGTTGCAATTTCAGGTTGTTTTGGCAAGACAAATGGCGATCGCCCAGTGAGTTGAGCATAAGGAGTAACCGCAAATAATGTCACCTCCTCAAGCTGCTTAACCTCTGCATCCCCTTGCTTTTTCGCCTCTACATAAAAGGCATCAAGTGGGTCGGTATTGGCTTTACATCCCACCAATAGAAAGACCATCACTGCTATAAAGCATCGATTTCTCATTCCTTCCCCTTAAATTGATAGGTATAAGCCATTACTCGAAAATGCAATGTACTACTCTCTGTACTGACTCGTTGAATATCAATATTTTCCAAACTCACGATCCTTGGAAGATCAGCCATCGCTTCAGCAAATGAGCCTATATCATGATATTGGCCAGTTAACTCAATATTCAATGGCAACTTATAAAGAAATGCTTTATTTTGTTTCTCACCCCAATCAATTCGTGTAAATGTTAATTTATTTTGAATTCCAACTTGGTTAATACCTGAAAGCATGCTCGCCAGTTCTTTTTGAGCAGGAAGTTGTTGTGCTAAAAATTCATAACGTAAATTCAATTCGTTCAGTTGATTTTCCATTTTTGGCATTGCTGCCAATTGGTTATATTTATATTTCACTGTACTTTTTAAGCTAAGCTCTTTTTGCTTTAGCTGTTCAATATCTTGAATCATTGGTTTTATCCAAAACCAATAGCCCATCCCTTGAACCACAAAACATAAAATAACAATAACCAATAACTGAGGAAGCAATGGCCAGTCAGTAATTTCATCTAACTCAAGATCTCTCCAATCACTCATACTTGCCACTCTTAGTCGTTGAAAGTAATTTAAATGAGAGTTCAAAGCTACTTACATCATGACCAAAAATCTGTTTACCAGAGATAATTGAATGCATTTCTACCGACTCCACTTCGAGTGAACGTTCCAATTTATCCAATATAGTGGCTAAACGGGCATTGCTATCAGTAAAACCTTTTATTTCAATCGACCTTTTGTGCATTCGCACCTTATTTAAATAAATTCCTTCCGTTACAATCCCAGGGAGAAGATTTAATAATTGGGTCGTTTTATTCCTATTTTGCTGCAACTCTTCAACAACCGCTAATCGAGTTAGTATTGCTTCGTGTTGTTTTCCAATCTCATTTAACTCTTTTAATTCGCTATTTAACCAATTGATATGATTATCTAATGATTGATTACGGTTTACTTGAGTTGAGTGCTGTAAGCTTAAGTATTGAGCCCATCCCCATTGAAAAGATACTGATAAAAATACCCCAAAGGATAAGATCAATAAAAAGCGACGCTTGTATTTCTCTCTTTCCTTCTCGCGCCAAGCTAATAAGTTTATTTGGTAAGCCACTCAACACCTCTTAATGCAAGCCCTGCAGCTAATGCATATTGATTGTCTAATGTATTAAGTTGAGCCTCTCGCCTTTTCGTACCATGAAATAAAGACATAATGTTGAGCTGTTCTGTCGGCAGAGAGAGTTCATAACTCAATAAATCCGATAATTCAGGGAGCATTGAGCCTCCTCCCGTTAGCCACACCCCCTCAACTTTATGATTATGAATAGAGGAATATAGTGTGAGTTGGCGATGAACATGCTCGGCCAATAACGTAATAAATTGGGTGTACTTTTCTTCATTTAATGGTGTTAATAGGGATAATTCAATGTCACTCTTTTGATGTGAAGCTCCAAACAAAACCTGTTTACTATAAGCGTGCTGATTAGGAGAAGTAATACAGAAGGTGGTTTGACAATGACCAATATCAATCAACATCCAATTTTTTTTACTCGGAGATTGAATGATATTTTGTCGCCACAGTGTTAATAAAGCATGGGAATGGACCTCGGCAAGCACAGGTAGAAACCCCGTTCTCTTTAAACAGCCTTCACGACTCTCAACCAACTCTTTTTTTGCTGCAAAAACTTGATACATTGATGTTTGCTCGCCATTGACCCCTCGCTGATCCATTTCAACAAAGTCAATATTCAGATCCTCGGCTAAAAAAGGCGTTTGCTGTTCAAATGTATGTATCACTGTGAATTCAGTTTCTTTTTCATCAAGCTGACTATCCACCTGGATAACTTTACTCATAATACTGTTATCAGGAATTGAAAAAGCGACCTTTTTCTGGCTCCGTTTGATCCACTTTTTTAAATGGCATAAGTGAGGGATTACCTCTTCGATATGTAAGGTATTAACATCTAAAAAAGCAGATTCAGGCAGTAATACCTCATGACTACCGATGAGCTCTAATTGACCTTTTTTTAACCTCACTGATACAGTTTTAATGCTATGATGCCCTATATCTAAGCCTGTGATAGTGGGATAAATCATCCTGATTTAACTCCAAGTAATAAATAAATATCTCAAAATTAAGCGTTAATTTACGTTATTTTTTGTTGTGTTATATTTATACTACTCAGTTATGGGTTAGAAACGACAATATAGATTAAAGTAAACAGGAATTATCAGGTGAAGTTCATAAAAGCACTGCTTATAGCGACATTGGTTTGCATTATTCTTGGAGTCACAACAATTTTTGGTTTTTACCAATATGTGAAACCAGAATTACCAGACGTGGCAACATTGAAAGATGTACAACTACAAACACCAATGCAGGTATATAGCCGCGATGGTAAATTAATTGCTCAATTTGGCGAGAAGCGTCGCATTCCTCTTAAATTAGAAGAAATGCCTCCTCATTTGCTTGAAGCAATTATCGCGACCGAAGACAGTCGTTTTTATAGCCATTATGGGTTTGATCCTATCGGTATTACTCGTGCTGCTTTTGCTGTCTTAGCCTCAGGCTCAGCAAAACAAGGAGCGAGTACCATTACTCAACAACTTGCACGTAACTTCTTCTTATCTAATGAGAAGAAAATCATGCGTAAGATTAAAGAAATCTTTATTGCTGTCCATATTGAACAACTGCTTACCAAACAAGAAATTCTTGAGCTGTATTTAAACAAAATCTATTTAGGCTACCGCTCTTATGGTGTAGGCGCCGCAGCACACGTGTACTTTGGTAAGGAAGTAAGCCAACTGACATTAGGTGAAATTGCGATTATCGCAGGTTTACCAAAAGCCCCATCAACAATGAACCCTATTTACTCAGTTGATCGCGCAACTACGCGTCGAAACGTTGTTCTTTCTCGTATGCTTGATGAAGGCTACATAACCAAGCAAGAATTTGATGATGCAAAAGCCGAGGTGGTTATTTCTAAATACCACGGTGCAGAAATCGAATTGCAAGCACCATATATTGCTGAAATTGCTCGTGCTTGGATGGTAAATAAATACGGTGAAGAAGCGGCTTATACTTCGGGCATGAACATCTACACGACTGTCGATTCAAAAATGCAAGCGGCAGCAAACAAAGCATCAATTGATAACCTGCTAGCTTATGATGAACGTCATGGTTTCCGTGGTGCAGTTAAGACAGTTTGGGAACCAAAAGCAACGCCACTTGATGAAAAAGAAATAGCTAAACACCTTAGAAATGAACCCTCTTATGGTGAACTAATCCCTGCCGTTGTTTTATCTGTTAAAGGAGAAACAGCAACAGTTGATATTAAAAACAACGGTATAGCTACCATTCCATGGGATGGCTTAAAGTGGGCCCGTCGCTTTAAAACCGACAAACGCCAAGGCCCATCACCTCATCGTGCGGCAGATATTTTAGCGGCAGGAGAGCAAGTGTATGTTAGACCATTAAGCCAAGAAACCCAAAATGATGTAACAACGACGGTTTGGAAACTAAGCCAAGTGCCTGCTGCCAATACCGCTTTTGTTGCCATGGATCCAACAGATGGCGCAATAACGTCATTAGTTGGTGGTTTCAACTTTGTTCATAATAAATTTAACCGTGCAACACAATCAGTGCGTCAGGTAGGCTCTAGTATTAAGCCATTCATTTACTCTGCTGCGCTTTACCATGGCAAAACACTGGCAAGCTTGGTAAATGATGCCCCAATCAATACTTGGGATCAAAGCCAAGGTACGGCATGGCGACCAAAAAATTCGCCACCAACTTATGTTGGCCCTGCGCGCCTACGTATTGGTTTAGCTCAATCTAAAAACGTAATGGCCGTTCGTGTGCTACGTGAAGTCGGTTTAGACGAAACTATTGATTACCTCACTCGCTTTGGCTTTAAAAAAGAAGAGATCCCTCGTTCTGAAACTATCGCTCTAGGTGCTGGCAGCTTAACACCAATTCAAATGGCGCAAGGTTTCGCTGTATTTGCCAATAATGGCTATTACGTAGAACCTTATTATATTGACCATATCATGGGACCTTTTGGTGATGAAGTGTATAAAGCAACACCAAAAACCATTTGCCAAACAAATTGCTCAAATCAAAATGATGAAGACTCGCCTTATGCGAAGAAAGTAATTTCTGCACAAAATGCTTTCTTAACCAAACAAATGATGTACAGCAATATTTGGGGCGGTGGTAGCTGGCATAAAGGTACAGGCTGGAACGGCACTGGCTGGCGAGCACAAGTATTAAAACGTCGTGATATTGGTGGTAAAACAGGGACAACCAATGACTCTGTTGATGCTTGGTATAACGGCTATGGACCAAATGTAGTAGCAACAGCATGGGTTGGTTTTGATAACCCATCACATCGATTAGGTTACACCACAAAAAATGACAACATGACCAAAGAAGAGATGTCCTTTGGTGGTGAATCAGGTGGTAAAACGGCTATCTATGCGTGGATAAACTTTATGAAAGTAGCGCTTGAAGGTGTACCAGAGGAGCAAGAACGCCTTCCTGCAAACATAATTAAAGTCAAAATAGACCGTGAAACAGGCCTATTGACCAATAAAAATGATGAAACTAGCATGTGGGAATACTTTGCCAGCGGTACTGAACCGAAAGAGTACGTGAAACAAGATTTCCAAGACACTATCTATTCATCCAGTGATGCAGATGGCGACGGAATGGAAGACGAAAGTCTATTCTAACGCAAGCAATAAAAAAGGACGCTAATTTAGCGTCCTTTTTATTTCTTAACGTTCAATTAAATCTATACCGATTGTACTGAGCACTTACTTACTGTGATTGGTATTAGTCGATAACTTCTGCCATTTTCTTTTCGATCTCTTTAGCTAAATCTTCATAACGAGATCGCAGTGGTGAACCTGGGCGATAAGCCAATACGATTTGTCGATGCGGTACAGGATCTTTCGCTGGTAAATAACACACTCCATCACGTACTTTTTCTTTAGGCACTGAAAGGTACGGCATTAATGTAATTCCACTGCCCGCGGCAACCATATTGCGCAATGTTTCTAGACTGGTTGCTTTGAAATGGTCATCATCTTTAGCTCCAGCAGCAAAACAAAATCCTAATGCTTGATCTCGTAAACAATGCCCATCCCCTAACATTAAAACTGACTCGCCACTTAATCGAGACATATCTATTGTCCCTTCATCCGCCCATTTATGATCTGTTGGCACTGCAAGCACCATTGGCTCGTCATAAACTGGTATTTCAATAAATGCGCTTGTCTCATCAACAGAGGCCAATATCATGCAGTCAATCTTGCCCTCTTCTAACATTTTAACTAATTGATGCGTTTGAGCCTCATGCAGGTACAGATTTAAGTCTGGAAATCTTGCTTTTAATGTTGGTACGATCCAAGGCAGTACATAAGGACCAACCGTAGGAATAAAGCCAAGATGTAATGGCCCAGACATATCCTTACCTTGTTGGTTAGCTAATTCAGAAAACAACTTAACTTCAGTTAAGATTCGTTTAGCCTGCTCTACTAATTGTAAGCCTGCAGCGGTAAATAACACCTTACGACTGGTTCTTTCTAATAAGGTTAATCCAACCTCTTCTTCTAGCTTCTTTATCTGTCCACTTAACGTAGGCTGACTAACAAAGCAAGACTCAGCCGCCTTACGAAAGTGTTTATGTTCAGCAAGTGCGACCAAGTACTCAAAATCACGGATATTCATGTATTACACTCCTGATAGCTTTGATTCATAATATGACATTACAATTCGATAGATTTTAACGATTGAAACGATAACACCAAACGATTATAGCTATCAAGTAAGATTTTGCATAATAGCTACATCAACCGGGAAGACCCCGAATAAGAAATTAAAATTAATTAAAATTTAAAGGACATCATTATGTTTACATCTAAAGAAGGTCAATCAGTTCCTCAAGTTACTTTTCCTACACGCAAAGGCGACGCTTGGGTTAACGTAACAACAGAAGAACTATTTAAAGACAAAACCGTTATCGTATTTAGCCTTCCAGGTGCATTTACTCCAACGTGTTCTTCAAGCCACCTACCTCGTTACAACGAGCTGCATTCTGTATTTAAAGAGAATGGTGTAGATGACATCTTATGTGTTTCTGTAAATGATACGTTTGTAATGAACGCATGGAAAGCAGACCAAGAAGCAGAAAACATCACCTTCATTCCAGATGGTAACGGAGAATTCACAGATGGCATGGGTATGCTAGTTGAGAAAAATGACCTTGGTTTTGGTAAGCGTTCATGGCGTTACAGCATGCTAGTGAAAAACGGCGTGGTAGAAAAAATGTTCATCGAAGAAGACGTAGCAGGCGACCCGTTCAACGTTTCTGATGCAGATACAATGCTGAACTACCTAGCTCCTGAACACAAAGAGCAAGAATCAATCACAGTATTCACTAAACCAGGCTGCCCTTTCTGTATGAAAGCGAAACAGAACCTAATCGATAAAGGTCTGAACTATGAAGAAGTGGTACTAGGCAAAGACGCGACAACAGTTAGTCTACGTGCAATATCTGGTCGCACTACCGTTCCTCAAGTATTCATTGGTGGTAAACACATCGGTGGCAGCGAAGAACTAGAAGCTTTCCTAGGCTAATCGGTTAAGACAAAGCCATAACTAGCCCATCTCCTTATGGGCTAGTTAACCACCTCAATAATTAGAAAACTCATCAAAATCAAATAACTAACTAACAATTCAGACTGACTTTAAAAAATAATAAAAAGTCGGAGGGGTTAGTACATCCAAAATAAAGCGATTACGAGAGAATTATTATGAAACAAGTCAATGTAGATGTAGCTGTTATCGGTGGCGGTACAGCAGGTTTAGGCTCTTACCGTGCAGCAAAAGCACATACTGACAGTGTTGTCATGATCGAAGGCGGCCCTTACGGTACCACTTGCGCTCGCGTTGGTTGCATGCCGTCAAAGTTATTAATTGCAGCAGCAGAAAGCGTTCATCAAATTGAAAAAGCCCCGAAATTTGGTATCCACCCTCAAGGTGAAACCATCATTAATGGCCGTGAAGTAATGGAACGTGTTAAGTTTGAACGTGACCGTTTTGTTGGTTTTGTTTTAGAAGGCGTTGATGAAATACCAGCAGAAGACAAAATCTCTGGCTACGCTAAATTTTTAGATGACAATACGTTACAAGTTGACGACCACACTATCGTCACTGCAAAACGCATTGTTATCGCAACAGGCTCTCGCCCTGCTTATCCTGCAGTTTGGAATGAACTGGGTGATCGTTTAATCATCAATGACGATGTATTTAACTGGAATGATTTACCAAAATCAGTCGCGGTATTTGGTCCAGGTGTGATTGGTCTTGAACTTGGTCAATCACTTCACCGCTTGGGTGTTGAAACCAAGCTATTTGGTCTAGGTGGTCAGGTTGGTCCTATAACAGACCCAGAAGTGATGGCATATGCAAACAAAGCCTTCAATGAAGAGTTTTATCTTGATGCTGATGTAAAAGTAGAAAGCATGAAGCGTATTACGACTGAGTCAGGTGAAGATCGCGTTGAAATTAAATTCATCAACAAACAAGGTGATCTGGAAACCAATATTGTTGAATATGTATTAGCGGCAACGGGACGTCGTCCAAATACCGACAAACTCGGCTTAGAAAATACATCTATTAAACTAGATGAGCGTGGTGTGCCAGTGGCAGACCATTACACGCTGCAAACGTCACTATCAACCGTATTTATTGCAGGTGATGCAAGTAACCAATTGCCGTTATTGCACGAAGCCGCAGACCAAGCACGTATTGCGGGTGATAATGCAGGCCGCTTCCCAGAGATCCGAGCAGGCCTTCGCCGTTCGAAAATCTCAGCAGTATTCTCTGACCCGCAAATTGCAATGGTTGGTGAAACGTATAAAGAAATCACAACACGTTTAGGTACCTGTGGTTGTTTCGCTACCGGTGAAGTGTCTTTTGAAAACCAAGGCCGTTCACGAGTAATGCTGCGCAATAAAGGTATTCTTCATGTGTATGGTGAGCAAGGAACTGGTCGTTTCCTAGGTGCAGAAATGATGGGGCCAAATGCCGAGCATTTAGCGCATTTATTAGCTTGGGCACACCAAAATAAAATGACAGTGTCAGAGATGCTAGATATGCCTTTCTACCACCCAGTAATCGAAGAAGGTGTCCGTACTGCTCTTCGTGATTTAAATGCCAAATTACATTTAGGCCCTGAAATGATCAAGCATTGCATGGATTGTGGCCCAGGTTGTTAATCTGATTAAATAATACCAATCACAGTAAGTAAGTGCTCAGAAATAGATCAGGAAAATGCTTGAGAACAAGACGACACTTTTCGACAAATAGCTTCGATAAGTAGTTATCTACAATCAAAAATTTCAACGCAGTTATCGATCATTTTAACTAGCTAGGATGATCCGTTATTTACTACGATTGGTATCATATCTAAAAAAGAAAAGACCAATGTTTGCGCATTGGTCTTTTTACATTTAAAGTTCAGTGCATTGCTTATTAGTCTAAGAATCTATCATCATGTCATGTAAAACTTGTCGTTCAGACATCTTTAAACAAAAGCTCGGTCGTTGCCCCCGTTGCATGAAACAACTAACGTTTCTCTCTATTGGTAGCTGGCTTACATGGCTAGAATTCTTCCGAGCAACGCCTTACCAAATCGAAGCGATTGCGATTTTTATTGTCAGTATTCTTTTTAGCAGTTTACTTATCTTGCATTTATTTATGCTGGGATATTATCGACTAACAACTAGAAAGACTAGAAAAAAATAAGTAAACAACCATCACCATACTACTTAAATAACGATATAATTACCTAGTTGACTTTATACTAAAGAAATAAAAGCAAATCAAACTGGCAATAATTCCCGATAAAACACCTGTAGTTGATTCAATGAAACGTAAAAAAGAGTTCATGATTGGATTAGCGTCGGTTACAGTTGAAACGATCACAACAACAGCAATAGTAATATTAGCTAATTTGATATATTGGTTATATGAAAAAAGAAGGCAAACAAAAGAGCAAACCATTATTAATAAAGTAAATGTCAACACATTAAAGGGAATGTATAAAAGATAAACGGCAGATAGTACACTACCGATCCCTGTGCCTACAATTCTATTTTTTGCAGTATTAAATAACGTCGCCTTGTTTAAGTCTTCGTCTAAAATAAATCCTGAGATTACAGCCCACAAACCACCAATCATTGCGGTTTCTGGCATAAAAAAATCACTGAAATAAAACCCTGCACTGTATGCTAGCAAAGCTGTTAGAGTGTAACGTATTAATATAAATAAATTATTCATTATCTTAATTTTCAAATTAATAACTATAATAATTATTATAGTGCGTGATGTAGAATATATGGAAATTCAGATAAAAATAAAGCCCTGACTTCAATATAGATGTCAGGGCTTCTTAGAATCTTTCTAAGAAAAAGCAGTATTAGTAAGACTAGTATCAAATTGAAAAGTTCACTACTTTTTCTTTCTTATTTTGACTAAATAGCTAAGTGTATCGCATAACTATTGTAATACCCATTAAGCAACATAAGTTTTTATGATCACTTGCTCTTGTAGATTAATCTCAAGTGCAACTTCATCACATGCATGTTGACGAGGACATTGGTCACAATCCTTTAAAACCTTTTCAGGCAGCAGTGAGCGAGACGTTGGAATAAAGTCTTGCTTCATAAAGAACTCAGGGACACGAGTCAGTACGAATACTTTCTTAATCGCCATTTCACGAGCTTTCTCAACTAAGTGTTGAACAATCGCTTTGCCTTGACCTTGACTTTGCCAACCAGCTTCAACACCTAACGATCGAATCTCCGCTAAGCCAGAATCGTACACATATAAAGAGGCACAGCCAGTCACTTCCCCGTGATGCTCTGATACAGCAAACGAGCCGATATCACGCACTAGTTCATTACGATTACGAGGTAAATTCTCACCAAGGCCGGCCCAATACGCGACCATTCCTTCTAATGCATCTAAATCAGTTAAACGAGCAGGACGTACTTTCACACCCGTTGAATCACGCTCTTCTAAACGTTTACCTGCTTGCTCTACAGCATAAGCGACCTGCTCTGGTGCAACACCACCAAGAGCACAACGTTTAGCAAGACAAGATTCAATCGTTAAGATCTGGTATACATCGTCTTCTATTACATCAGAGAAGGCTTTTAACTCTGCAATAGAAAGTTCTTCTAGTGCGCACCCTTTCTCTATCGCGCCAACAACAGCAACACCGACAATATGGTGCGCCTCACGGAATGGAATGCCTTTTGCTACTAAGTAATCAGCTAACTCTGTTGAGTTTGCATAACCTTGTTTTGCCGCTTCAAGGGTACGTTCACCATTGATTTTAATACCTTCAAAACACAGAGCAGCCATTTCAATACAATCAGACCAGCTGTCTAACGCATCAAATAAGCCTTCTTTATCTTCTTGCATGTCTTTGTTGTAAGCTAATGGTAAGGCTTTTACTGTCATCATCATGCCAGCTAAAGCACCATAAACACGGCCACATTTACCACGAATAAGCTCTAATGCATCTGGGTTTTTCTTTTGTGGCATTAATGATGAACCCGAAGTGACCGTATCTGCCAACTCAATAAAGTTTGATTCACCTGAGTTATAAAAAATCATATCTTCTGCAAGACGAGATAGGTGTATCATTGAGATCGATGCTATCGACATTAACTCCATCACATGATCACGGTCCGATACAGAATCTAGACTGTTACGAGTGGCACGTTGAAAGCCAAGGTTACGAGCCAGCTTCTCACGATCCATCGGATAGGCCGTACCCGCTAAGGCACCGGAGCCTAATGGACAAGTATCTAAACGGTTAACCGCATCTTCAAGACGAGAGTAATCACGTTCAATCATCTCAACATAAGCTAAACACCAATGAGCAAACGTTACAGGTTGCGCACGTTGTAAGTGTGTATAACCAGGTAATACCGTTGCTTGATGCTCACTTGCCACAGTAACGAGTTGATTGAGAAGTAAATCAAGAGTACGAAGAAGTTGATGACCTTGTTGGCGACACCATAATTTTAAATCCGTCGCCACTTGGTCGTTACGCGAACGGCCAGTGTGTAATTTTTTACCTAAATCACCCACTTTACCAATCAGCTGAGTTTCAACCCAGCTATGAATGTCTTCCGCATCAGATAATAAAATCTGCTCCGGATCTTCCATTACTTCAAGTTTAAGTTCATTCAGTGCTAATTCAAGTTTTTGTTGCTCAAGTTCATTAATCACATTGACAGAAAGTAATGCTTTTGACCATGCAATAGAGCCGACAATATCTTGTTCTGCAAGGCGATAATCGATACGAAGTGAATCGTTAAACTGTTTAAATCTTGTGTCTGCTGCTTGACTAAAACGTCCGCCCCATAATGCCATGGTGTCTCTCCTAAATGCACAGTGCTCACTGCTTTTTGCAAATATTAATTCTGATTTAATTCAGTATTTTTCTTGATGGTTCAAACTTACGGTAATTCTTGATAAAAATAAAGGTTTAATTCATTTTTCTTACATATTTATTCATTAAAATGCGCATTATTGTAATTATTAACGTTTAAATAAAAAAAATCGAAGTACATTTAGTTATTAAATGCACTTCGATGAGTGTAAATCAATTTGTTTAAGTATTGTTACTTAACGTGAAATTATTTGCTATTCAATG
Organism: Aliivibrio sp.; assembly: GCA_024206155.1. GTDB lineage: Bacteria > Pseudomonadota > Gammaproteobacteria > Enterobacterales > Vibrionaceae > Aliivibrio. The sequence goes on along the minus strand of JAAGZR010000052.1, from coordinate 1,586 downwards.
CACGAATACGGCTTGATAGTGAGTAAAGACGAATAAAGCCTTCTGCATGACTTTGGTCATACACTTCATCGGCGCCAAACGTTGCAAACTCTTCCGAGTATAAGCTGTTATCTGAACGCTTTTGAGTGACTGTTGCTTGACCTTTATATAATTTAATTACTACTTCACCATTTACGTCTTGTGCTAACTCTTCTGTTGCAGCTAGGATAGACTTACACAGCGGCGTAAACCAACGACCATCATATACAAGATGAGAAGCTTTAATACCCAACTCTTCACGGAATTCAAATGATGCTTTATCTAAAACAAGTTGTTCAACTGCACGCAATGCTTCATTGATGATGGTACCGCCAGGGGTTTCATAACAACCACGAGACTTCATGCCTACCAAACGGTTTTCTACGATATCAATACGACCAACACCATGCTTAATGCCTTTCTCATTTAGGTAAACAACCACTTCATAAGGGGTCATCGCTTTACCATCAACGGCAACAACAGCGCCTTTTTCTACTTTTAAAGAAACTGTTTCTGATTCATTGGGTGCTTGCTCTGGATCAACTGTCCACGCCCAACAGTCGTCATTTGGTGCATTCCATGTATCTTCAAGAACACCACCTTCTGTGGAAATATGCCATGCATTTGCATCACGAGAATAAATCTTAGTTAATGATGCCGAACAAGGAATATTACGCTCAGCAAGGTAATCAAGACACTCTTCACGACTCACTAAATCCCACTCACGCCATGGCGCAATTACATGTAAATCTGGTGCTAATGCAGCAAAGGCACCTTCAAAACGAATTTGGTCATTACCTTTACCTGTACAGCCATGACACAATGCATCAGCTCCCACATTACGTGCAACTTCAACTTGTGCTTTAGCAATAATAGGACGCGCCATTGATGTGCCTAATAGGTATTTACCTTCATAAAGCGCACCTGTTTTTAACGTTGGGAAGATATATTCTGATACCATTTCTTCTTTTAGATCAGCGATATAACATTCGGTAGCACCTGATGCGATGGCTTTTGCTTCAATGCCTTCTAGCTCTTCAGCACCTTGACCAACATCAGCGACAAATGCGATAACTTCACAGTGGTAGTTTTCTTTTAACCACGGGATGATCACAGAGGTATCTAGGCCACCTGAGTATGCAACAACAACCTTGTTTACTTTTATTTTCTTGCTCATTCTATTCTCCTTGCTCCGCATACCCGCGGCGACTGTATTCTAAAAACTAAAAATTGAAACTCATTGCCTACTTAGGCTGAAACTGTGTGCCGATACTGTTACCAATAAACAACTCAGCTAATTTTTCTGGTGAGCGCCATGATGCTACCTCTATCGCTCGACCTAATTCTTGTGCCGCTTCTAATGCCGCTTTTACCTTGACAATCATGCCATCAGTAATCACTTCTTGTTGAATTAATGCTTCTGCTTGCTCTGAATCTAAACTGGTGATCAATTGCTTCTTGCTATCCAATACACCAGCGACATCTGACAATAAAACGAGATCCGCATCTAATGCCGTTGCCACAGCTACTGCTGCTTGGTCTGCATTAACGTTCATTAAGTCACCTTG
>JAAGZR010000460.1 GCA_024206155.1 Aliivibrio sp. | reverse complement strand
TACAATATTGGCGCAGGAGATAAAATTCAAATATCGGTTTATGGTGAAGAAGATCTTTCTATTGATGAACTATACATCGACAATAGCGGCAACTTTGAATACCCCTACCTTGGCCAGCTGAACGCATTAAATAAAACCTCAGAGCAATTAAAAAACGAAATTATTAGCGGCCTTAAAGGAGATTATCTAATATCACCAAAAGTACGTGTCAGTATTATTGGTTTTAGAAGCTTTTATGTTAATGGTGAAGTAAAAAAACCTGGCGGCTATGAATATCAGCCCGGCTTAACCGTAGATAAAGCCATTGCACTTGCTGGTGGTTTTACCGACCGAGCAGCGCGAAATAAGGTGTTTATCACACAATCGGGTAAAGATAATCTCAAAAATAAAGTAAAACTCACTTCTCGAGTGTCACCAGGTGACATTGTTGTCATTGAGCAAAGTTTTTTTTAATACTGTACTTTTACAATTTAACAATGGATTGAATGATGTTGGCCAGCCATAATAATGATTCACAAGAACAATTAATCGATTTAGGGTATTATTACCATCTAGTTAAAAAGCGTTGGCTTTCTATTTCACTATTTACACTTTTATGCACGGCAATTTCAGTATTAATAGCACTATCCATTACCCCGACCTATCGTGCTACATCAACACTGTTAATTGAATCGTCGCAACAAAGAGCTATTTCTATCGAAGAAGTGGTTGGTATTGATACCAGCGCAAAAGAATACTACCTGACACAATTTGAAATTTTAAAATCGAACCAAGTTGCACAACGCGTGATTGAAAAATTAAACTTAGATCAAGTTCCAGAATTCAATCCAAATATCTTAGTAAAAGAACCAAGCGCTATCGACGAACTTAAAAATCAACTGTTATCCCACCCTTTAATTGAACCTTATTTCATAAAAGATGACACTGAAATGCCAAGTTTGCTAGAACAACAAGAAGCCATTAATCGTGTTGTACTAAAAACATTTAAATCTCGCTTAACCATTTCTCCGATCAGAAAAACCCAACTCGTTAACATTTCTTTTGAATCGCAAGATCCTAAATTAGCAGCAACAATAGCAAATGCTGTAGGCCTTGCTTTTATTGAAAATAATTTAGAATCAAAACTGATTGCAACAGAGCAAGCTACAGGGTGGATTGACCAAAGACTCAGCGAATTAAAACAAAACCTTAGTAACTCAGAACAAGCATTGCTGCAATTTTTGCAACAACAACAGTTAATTGATAATAGTGGTATAGAAGCGCTAACTAGCTCTGAGTTATCCAGCTTAACCAACCGTATCGCAGAAGCAACAGATAAACGAATCGAAGCGCAAGCTCTATATAATGCATTAAAAAACAACAAAGGCGCGATCTCTCTAATATCTAACCACCCGCAGATCCGCGATATTAGGCTTGCTGAATCCAATGCTGAAAAAGAGGTGAGTGAACTCTCTAAACGCTATGGTCCTAAACACGACCAAATGATCCAAGCGAATGCACAATTACAATCAATTCAAAGCCGTATAAAAGTCTTAACCGCAAAGCTGGTTAGAGGCATAAAAAAAGAACTTGCTAGTGCCAAAGAACAAGAGCGCGCACTAAAAAATGAGCTGTTAAATAAAAAAGAAGAATTCCAAGCCTTAAGCGTTGTAAAAAGTGAATATGATGCACTTAAACGTGAAGTAAACAGTAACGCAAAACTGTACGATTTATTTTTAACTCGCCAAAAAGAAACCTCAGCAACCAGTGACTTTAGTGCTGCCAATGCCCGCTTTAGTGATTACGCCTTAGTACCAGAATATCCTAGCAAACCAAATCGTAAGTTAATTGTAATATTAACATTTATCGCCAGTGCCAGTTTTGCTGTTGTGCTGGTAATTTGCTTAGATGCGTTTAATAACACAATAACCTCAGCGCGTGATTTTGAAAATAAACTAGGCTTATTACCAACGGGGACAATCCCTGCCATTAAAGATAAAAGATACAAAAAATCTCCGATTGATGTAAACCTATTCAATAATAATAAATTTACGTTGTTTCAAGAATCTATCGATTCAATACGCACTTCGTTATATTTAATTCTGCCAAAATCAGAAAGAAAACTATTAGCGGTTTCATCATCGGTTCCAGGAGAAGGAAAAACCACCACAGCAATAAGCCTTGCGCACTCTTTCTCGCAACTAGAAAAAGTATTGATTATTGATTGTGATTTACGAAAACCATCGGTTGGTCAACGCTTTGGCTTATCCAACAGCCACCCTGGTTTAAGCAATATTTTATTAATGAACACTCCACTAGAAGAG
>JAAGZR010000003.1 GCA_024206155.1 Aliivibrio sp. | reverse complement strand
CCATGAAAAACTACGTTATTCGGAAGATGCTGAATCAGTTCTTGCTCCATAGGACCTGAACCATAAATATGAAAAGTGTGCCTAGGATGTTGTTTTGCTAATTCGATGAATCTATCTGGGGCTTTTTCATGGCTTAGACGTCCAACAAACGCAATTTGATTTCCAGTAGATAGTTTTAAATTTGTGGTATCAATGAAGTTGTTTAATACCGTGGTTTGACTAGGTACTCGTTGGTTAATTAGCTCGCTTACTGCAAAATTATGATGACTAAAGGGCGCACTCCACCTATCAATGATGTCATACAAAGCCAGTTTTCCTTTGCCAGTTTCACCAGCATGAAAGGTATTAATAAATCGTATTTTTTGGTGAGATGTCAGTAAGGATAAGCGTAGTAATCGAGAATATATTGCGGCCTTGTAACCATGAGAGTGGATAACGCTAGGGCGATGATGTCGAGTGTAATCTAAAAGATCACGTAATCTACCATCTAAAAAACGATACGAAATATTCGCATTGTTTAATACTATGGTGAGTGGGTGAGTTTGTTCATATTTACAAAGAAAGATAACTCGTACAGAACGTTGAAATTGCTTTAAACCCTGTGCAAGTTGCAAGATGTGGGATTCAATCCCACCCACACCTCGGCTATCTAGAAGTAACCAGATTTCATCTTTTTGATTATGAGTCTGACTCTTCATCAGCTTCCCACGCTTGTTTTTTTCGATATAAGGTTGATGGACTCAGTTCAAGCAATACCGCTGCATTCAGGACGTTACCATCACAATGGTCAATGGCATTTTGTATGACTTCTCTTTCTATATCAGCCATTGGACGAATTGAATTGGTATTTGTTGTGCTATAAGCGATTGGGCTAGTTTCTTCTGTCGTCTGAGGGCTATTTTCTTTTTCATCAATGGATTGAGGTTGCTGTTCTACAGGTTGTTTAATAGGTTTTGATGTCAGCTGTGGTTTAATCGCTGGTATTGTCAGTGATTGATTCAGTGGTGATGGTAGATGTTCAACCATTACGTGAGTTTCATTATGAAGCACGACGACATTACGGATAATATTTTGTAATTGGCGGACGTTTCCTGGCCATGAATAATTACAAAGGATTAATTCGACGTCTCTCTTTAATGCGGTGAATTTTTTCTTATCTTCTTTGGCGTATTTTTTTAAGAAGAAAGCTGCAATGTCGATAATGTCTGTTCCACGATCACGCAATGGTGGCATTTGAATAGGAACAACATGAACTCGGTAGTAGAGATCTTCTCTAAATCGTCCTTCGTTAACCTCTGCTAATGGATCACGGTTAGTTGCACAAATAATACGTAAATTGGTACTGAGTTCTTTGCTTCCACCCAGTGGAGTGAATCGACCTGTTTGTAAAAAACGCAGTAATTTTTTCTGCATTTCTAATTCCATTTCACAGAGTTCATCTAAAAAGAGAGTCCCTCCATTAGCAAGCATGGCAGCGCCTTTTCGATCCGTTGTTGCGCCAGTGAATGCTCCTTTAACATGACCGAAGATTTCGCTTTCCATCAGATCACGAGGAATAGCGCCACAGTTAATGGCAACAAAAGGCTTATCATGACGCTGACTCTGATAATGAATAGCTTCAGCACAAACTTCTTTACCTGTGCCACTTTCACCATAAATAAAAACGCTGGCAGTGGTTGGGGCAACGGCATCAATGATTTTATAGACAGCTTGCATTGGAAGACTTGATCCAATAAATCCTTGGTATTTTTTACGATTAAAGGTGTTTTGTAAATCTTCCACCAAGCCCTCTAATTTAGCGCGTTTAAGGTGGTTTCTAATAGAGGTTTTTAGTCGGTCGGCTTGAATCGGTTTTTCAATAAAATCATCAGCGCCACTTTGTAATAAATTCACGGCAATATTAATGGTGCCGTGAGCCGTTGCGACGATAACAGCGGTAGGTAATTGGTTTTCTTTCATCCATGCAAGTACATCTTGTCCTGACATATCAGGCAATTTTAGATCAAGAATCACCAGTTGCGGTGGATTCTTTTTCATAAATTCAATGGCTTCTCCGCCAGTGGTTACGTGAAAGAAGTCATAAGGCTCATCTTTGACGTATTGTTTGTAGAGAATGGCCAAAGACGTTGAATCTTCAACTAATAATACTTTTTGTAGCATAAGCAACATCCTGTTTTACCTAGCAATTTTTTATTATCTAATATTTTAATTGTACTGTAATTTTAATTTTATTTTGTGAACCCTTGTGCGTTTCGTGCTTCTAGTGCTAAAAATGATTTACTGGCGATTTCTGGTAATAATGCCGATTTTTCAAGAGCTTCATTAAATTGCTGTTGCATACAATGTAGTTCAATCTCACGTGAAATTGCAGATAAAGCGCTGTTTCCGAGGGTTAGCGCACTACTTCCTAAGGTATGAGTTTCAAATTCGAGAGTGTGGAAGTCTTTTTCTTTTTCTGCTTTGCTTATGGTATCGACTCGTTCTTTTGATTCGATAATGTAAAATTGAATTAATTCAGGCATGACACTCGCATCCGTATCTTGGATGATTTGTTGGATGATGTCTTCATCGATGTACTTTGGTTCATTAAGAGCCGTGTTATTTTGTATATTATGCACAATAGATCCTTCTTTACTCTCGGAAATGCGTGACTATTAAGGTAATGATAGGCATTTTTTCGTGTTTTTTCTAACGGTTTAATTCTGTATTTACAGTTAACCATACTAAATTATTGCTTTTCAATGATAAGCAATAAAGCGTCATCGTTTGGGGGTGTACCTGCCAGCGAATCGAAAGTCTGCATGATGGTTTCAATGGCTGTGTCTAAGGGTAAATTAATCGTATTAATAAGCTGTTCTTTAATCGCTTTTTCTAGTGTTTCACGCTCTGATACTGAGTTACCTGATTCAAATAATCCGTCGGTAAATAAAACCAGTCGCTCGCCTTTTTGTAGAGTCGCTTCTGTTTCTTTGTATTG
>JAAGZR010000459.1 GCA_024206155.1 Aliivibrio sp. | reverse complement strand
TTTTGTAATTCTTCTGTCAGCTTGACTTGGCTCGGCAACGCCGGAAGGGTGATTATGCGCTAAAATGATGGCGGCTGCATTATAATCTATCGATCTTTTTACAACTTCTCTCGGATATACCGCTGCCGCGTCGATTGTTCCTTCAAATAACACCTCTCCTTTTAGCACTCGATGTTGATTATCTAAGAACAAAACATAAAACGCTTCTCTGTGTCTGTCCCTTAACATTTTCGTTAGATAACGTTTTGTATGCTCAGGACTGGTGAGTGCATCTTCTTTCTCCATGGTTTCAAATAAATAGCGCTCCGTCATCTCCACAACGGCTTGCAGTTGAGCAAACTTTGCAGTGCCTAACCCTTTATGACTGCAAAACTCCCCTTCATTGGAGCTGAGTAGCCTTCTTAACGACCCAAACTCTTTTAATAGTTTGTCAGCTAACTCGATTGCATTCATCCCCCGAATGCCGGTACGAAGAAAAATGGCCAGTAACTCGGCATCCGTTAATGACTTTGGTCCTAGAGCGAGTAATTTCTCTCTTGGGCGAGATTCCTCTGGTAGATTCATTAAAGACATAAATAACTCGTTCGGTGAATACTATTTATACAGCCTACGCACAATAAATAACGACTGCCTTTTTGATTGAGCGCCCTTCGACTTGGTTCAAAGCTTGATTGCAATTATGTTTTTGCTCATTTACTTACATCCAGAGATTGAAGTGCATCACTCTGAAAAAAATTTATGCTATGGTTAGCGCATTACGATGAATCACTTATTAAGGTTATTAGTGTCATGGCATCTCTCTCAGGAAAACGCATTCTTCTTGGTATCAGCGGCGGCATTGCAGCGTATAAATGTGCAGAGCTAACTCGTCGGCTTATTGAGCGAGGCGCAGAAGTACGTGTTGTCATGACAACAGCGGCTAAAGAGTTTATTACCCCATTAACCATGCAAGCGGTCTCTGGCCACCCTGTTGCTGACAGTTTATTGGACCCTGCGGCTGAAGCATCAATGGGCCACATTGAATTAGCTAAATGGGCTGATATTGTGTTACTTGCTCCCGCAACGGCAGATTTGATTGCTCGCATGGCGGCGGGAATGGGTAACGATTTATTAAGCACATTAGTATTAGCGACCGATTCTCCGATTGCGGTGTCTCCTGCGATGAACCAACAAATGTACGCTAATATCGCTACCCAAGAGAACATCGCAACATTAACGCGTCGTGGTATGCATATTTGGGGACCGGCAGCTGGCCAACAAGCGTGTGGTGATGTGGGTATGGGCCGTATGCTTGAGCCTATGGAGCTAGTTCATTTATGTGAAGACTTCTTTCAAAAGGATGAAGATAAGCCGCTTTATGGTCACGCTCTGTTAATTACGGCAGGGCCGACTCGTGAAGCGCTTGATCCGGTTCGCTATATCTCAAACCACAGTTCAGGAAAAATGGGTTTTGCGATTGCACAAGCAGCAGCGCAATTAGGTGCTGATGTGACGCTAGTAAGCGGCCCTGTAAATCTTGCGACACCCGATAACGTGAAACGTATTGATATTGAAAGTGCCGAGCAAATGCATACTGCGGTAATGAATAATGCGGCGTCTCACTCTATTTTTGTTGCCTGTGCTGCGGTGGCTGATTTCAGACCAAGCCAAATGGCGACTCAAAAAATGAAGAAAACTGCCGATGAAGATGGCATGACTCTCTCCATGGTAAAAAATCCTGATATCGTGGCTTCTGTCGCTGCTATGATTGAGCACCGCCCATTTACGGTTGGCTTTGCTGCTGAAACACAAGATGTAGAGAAGTATGCTCGTGGTAAGTTGGAGCGTAAAAATCTAGATATGATCTGCGCGAACGATGTTTCAATTCAAGGACAAGGCTTTAATAGCAATGACAATGCCCTTCATCTATATTGGAAAGGCGGCGATAAAGCGTTACCGTTGAGCTCGAAGACAGAGTTGGGTAAGGCGATTATGTTAGAGATAGTTGAAAGACTA
>JAAGZR010000458.1 GCA_024206155.1 Aliivibrio sp. | reverse complement strand
ATGCTTTAAAAAATTGTTTATAGTAACAACAGACAGCGAAGCTATGTTAAAGTTTTTTGTCTGCCCATTAGATACATCTGTTCCTATAAGTATATCAGATGGATCTGGCGTATTATTTTTTTTATACGATGATATTATGGGCATATATTATTTTTTATTGTATTCCACTATAAACCGCAGTATTAAATGTAACTTGATAAGCTGGTCCAGGAGGATTAGGTTTTTGTGCAAGGTAACCTAATCTTATATAGTAAGTACCCTGTCCCAAGAATATAAAAACTTCCTTTTTATTAGCTTCCCCATCTGGACTCCAAGGGCCACCTTGATTTGATGAAAGCCACTGTGTGTCCCAAACCGGAAAAGTGTTTCTTTGAGGAGTTGTGTATAATCTAATACGACCTTCAGTAAAATAAGCGTCTGTTATATTAGGCGTTGTTGAGTTTGTCAAGTATTGAGCAAAAGTAATATATCCTCCGCCAGCAGGAATAACTACAGACCCTACATCTACAGCGGAATTAATATATGACCCTGAATTTCCTACTGGACTTAAACGTGGCTCTACTATAGAACTAACGGTTGGCCCTGTTTGAGTATCGTTATCATAAAGCTGAACTGGTGGCGGCGCGTCTTTAACAAATCTCATAGTAAATCCACTTGAATTATAAGGAAGACTAGCGTCTGTTGTAGAATTTAAGTAGTTTAAATAAACGTAGTTATTGTATGAGTTATAAGCATGAATCATACCTAAAGCTCTTCTTGGATTCGTTGTTAGGTTTTGATCTGAATGCCAATAAAAGCTGCTTGGGGAATTAAAAAAAGCTTGATAGGGAGTATTACCACTACCATACCTAGAACCGTTTGTATATCCACCAGCTATGGAATTAAAATCTATAGTGTTTATTTCTGACAATGAATTAACAGCAGATGGCCAAAGGTTGTAATAATTATTTACAATTTGATTAGCGTAAGTACTTTGAGGTTGCCCTGAAGCAAGACAATCTCTAAGGTCTGTCCAGTCGTCGATAGTTGGTAGTCTAAATCCAGTTGGTGGTTGTATTACATCTAAACAAAATTTATTATAAAAAAGACCTAAATGCCCATATGTCGCTTGATCATTTTTATACCAGCAAGCGGCGGCTTGTTGGTTTTCAACTGCTTGAACCCAACCTGTAGCGTCTGTTGTAATTGGTATATTACCACCAGTTGTTGTTGCTGTAATTGTTGAATTTGTTTTTGTCCACACCAAATCACATATGGTGACTTCGCCTGGTTGCGGCGCTACGCCTAGTGGCCAAAGCAATGTATTGCCTTGGTATATTTTAGAGACATTACTACTACCTACTTTAATATCTCCTGTTCCAGGTGTTACGCCTCCAAACTTTAAGTCAGCCATATTATACTATTACATACATTATATCTGCGTCGGGAGGAGTTAGCGCATCGTATTCAGTTTGCGTCAACGTCCTTATTTCTGTTATAGCTGAAATCCCTCCAGTGCCAGTTGTTGTACCAGAAACAAGGTCTGTTGGTTTGTTTAATATTTCAGCTGGGTCTCCGGCTGAAGCCGTCCAGTTTGATTGTACGTTAGATGTAGCAACGTCAATTTCAATAACTTCGCCGCCGGCATTTACAGCTAAACTCTTTGCAGCAGTGCCGGAAAACGATCCTCCTCCGTAGCCTGGCAATTCTAGTTGACCAGTGCTAATCATGTTAGCAATATTTACATTACCGTCTAACCCACCATAAAATTCTAAGCTACCTGTAGTATCACCACCATTTCTTACAGCATATATTCTAGCTGCAATATTAGTATCAATTCCAGGGTTAGCTAAAGAAAAAGTTATACCTCCTCCAAAACCATCTTGTATACTTCCTGAGTTTGTATAAGATTTAATATGAAGAACTTGTTCTGTGCCGGAAGTGGTTGACCGCTCACGATAAATACGGGCTGGCGTGGAAGTACTTTCTACTTTGAAATCTCCATTAACATCAAGCATAGCAAATGGAGCAGTTGTGTTGATTCCAAGTTGTCGTAAACCACCTCCAAAATCATATTCATATATAATACTATCACTTACTGTATTAGCGTTTGTCCAAACCGGTAGATAACCTTGTGTGCCGCTACCACCAACACCTGTACCTGTAGCAGCGTCAATAGTAACTTGGTTAGAACCGTTATCAGTAAGAGTCACATTTGAACCAGCTACAAGCTTAACTGTGCTTGTTGAAGCATCTGAACCAGTGAGAGTAAGATCTACGTCGTTAGTGCTTTGAGCCGATGCGTAGCTATAAGTAGTATCGGTGTTACCACCTGTAGCGTTTATAGTTATAGTATCACCGCTTCTACTTGTTTGTATGTTTGTGCCTCCAGCTATAACAAGAGTATCATTGTTCACATTGGCTGTAGCTGTACCTCCTGTATCTGCTCTAAAATTTTTATATATGTTTTGCGAAGAACCCCTGTCTGTGTTACTAATAGTAAATAACCCAAAATTACCAGAACCAACAAGTGAAACGCTAGTCCCAGTACCGCTAGATATTTGCAACGTATTATTATCAGAGATAATACCTGAAGTTGTTCCATTAGTAATATTAAAACTAGACATCGTACCGCTACCAGATCCAGTAGATCCAGTTGATATAGATACTATTCTGCCGTAAGCATCAACTTCTATTTCGTTTATCTTAACACTACTGAATGTACTTCCATAAGTACCAGCGCCAATCGTGCCGGTTGGGTCTATTGATATATCACCTGTACTTGTAATTGGACCACCGGTTAAACCACCGCTTGTTGTAATTTCTGTTATACTTCCAGATCCTGTCGATTGATTTATCCAAGTATAATCCGCACCGCTCCAAGATAAAACTTGATTTATACCAGCTTGGTTTAAATTTAAATGAGCATCAACATCTGCATCTGTATACGCGGCTGGTATTACTGTATTACCTTCAAGCGCTGTGCCCGCTGTAGTTCCAAAACCTGGAAAAGATACTTTAGCTGTATTAGCTGCAACTGATGGCGCTAAAGCTACTCTAGCATCTGTGTAGTAAAGATTAGTGCCTTCAGCTATATCTGTAGTAGTTAAAACAACTACACCTTGTTGCCCGTTTACAGACGTAACACTTTGTGAGTTGTCAACCTTTTCCCAATCAGTTCCATTTGAAATAACCCAGTCACCGATGCCATATGTTATACCTAAATATGTACCAGGATCACTTACTACATAGTAATAACCTTTGTTGTTAGGATCTGGGGCTGGAAGTGTGGGTGTGTTTGTTCCTGCGTTCCATGTACCTTGGTAAACTACTGCGCCTACAAAGCTGTCAGGCAGGTACTGAACGTCTATTTTAGTGAATGCATTAAGTGGTGCATAGCCATTTGCTTGGCCTTTTTCACTAAGATCTTGTTTAGCGTTAAATGCTGTCCAGTCAGTTGAAGATAGATAACCGTCAGTAGAACTGTTAGCTTGTGGTAGACTGACACTACCTGTATCTGTTATGGTTCCACCTGTTAAAGGCGCTACAAATGTAATACTTTCTACTGTACCTGAGGTAGAACCTGTTAGTATACTGTCTCTTAACGTTTCATACGTAACATTGCGCGTTTCAAACGTGTCTTCACTGTCTGTAGGAGCTACGCTTATTATAAACTGGTCACTGTCTTTGACCGTATTTATCAATGGGTATGAATATATAATAGGCATATACTTTCTTTTAATTCGTTTATATCTTATATACTCACATATTTCACTGCTTTTTTACCTCAGGGTGACATAAGCCTGTTACTAATACTACTTATAAGGCTAGTGTCACAAAATTTGACGTTAGATATATAGGGGTATAGTGCTACCCCCTAACATTTTGATAATCAGTCTGTTACAAAAACGATTTTTAATTTACCGGGTCCCCCTTTTTCTCCAGATTTTCACGTATATACCCTTGATTTTCAGTGTATTACGCCCGATGTTTAGACTTTTTCTAGACATGTACTAAACTATTATTTATATTTTACAGACAAAATAATATATAGTTTGGATAATATAGATGTAATTAAAAAACTTAAATATGACTATTGACATTGATACACTACGAGAAGATATCTTCACTGATTTTATACAAGAATACAATCATTTAACTAATGATGAAATATCTGAACTTGTAGATATTGAATTAAATAAAATAATCAATAGACAATGAAGTCAAGTGTTATACTTCTAACTAATTTTCATACACTAAACAATTATACACTTACAAACAAAACAAATAACTGATTGGATAATATAATAAACTTAAAATAAATATATTATGAATCTTAACTCTAAACTAATAAAACTAATTGATAAAGTCTCAAACGATCAATGTCTAAACTTTCAATACTCAATTGAACATATTATGATTGAACTAAATAAAATATATCAACTTGAATTAATTGAACAAAAAAGAATTCACAAACAAAACTAAACTCAAACTGGATAATATAATAAACAAATACTAATACTTAAATATAATAACTATGCAAAATTCAATTCAATCTAAAAGATTTGTCATTCGCAAATCACTAATCGGTCAAAACTCTATCATTGAAGTCACTTTCAAATCTGGAAAAACTTTCAAATATAATCATGATAAAGTATATGAACTAATGAAAGACAATTTATCCAAACTAAATTGCTGGGAAAAATATAAATCTTACACTTCATCAACTTCAATTCCCAAAGTTGTACAAAATGTTGAAGTCATATAATTGACTTCTTCATTTTAACTCGCGCGTTGAAATGTGTACATCACGAGTATAAATAATGTTGAACAGATACAAGTCACAATGGGTTTAGAGAGATAATCTAGAATCTACTACTAAACGTGAGTTCGATTCTCACTGTGACTACTACTAACTTTTTAAAATATATAACTATGTACTACAATTCTAAATATAAAACTTGGAAACAAGCGTTTGATGAAGTCAATCGTGAAATAACTAAACGTGAAATACTTAACGCTATTGCAACTGCAATGGTGGGTTATGAAGTGGAAAACTTATTACCACTTGACGACGAAGACAAACAACTTGTTTGGGAAAATTATTACACTACATTAACTTGTACAAACAAAATATAATAACTATTGGATAATAATATAAAATAATTATGCGAAAATTTAATCACTATACAATTCTAAAACTAGTCGTTTATGGCTATATGACTTTAGCGTCACTTGGCATTATTGGCTTAATAGTTCAATTTGCAACAGGTGATTTAAACGCTGACTTTGGAATGTTCTAAAATAACTAACTATGCAAAGAGATTTAATATCTTTAATCAGATTCATTTACGCTCATAACTTAAACGAGTCAGAGCTAAATGATGACGAATATCTAACATCTTTAATAAATAACTACTATGAAAACTTATAGAAATATAAATTATGACTACAACGAGTGGACTACTAACACTGGTAAATCAGCAAGTGGTTATTCATGCGAAGCTTTCGGTGAGTTTCCATACTACATCACTAGACTAACTGCAGAAACCGAAGATGGTATCAAAGAGCGTATCGATTACTTTCTTGATCACAAGGCGGAATATGAAGCTAGACGTGAACTTTCTAATCAAGCGGCGCAATCGTTTTATAACTCTATGGGTCAATATAAAGGCGATTAATTACAAACAAATAACAATATCCTTTGGATAATATAATAAATAATAAACTATGCAATCAATTAAATTCTACAAAAAATACGAAACTCATCTAGCTAAACTTGGCGATGTTGAGTACAAAGGCTATAATATCGGCGATCTACCTCCATCATTTGGCTTTATCACTAATTCAGCCGGACAAGAAGGTAAATCACACTGGTTTAACTACAAAGGTTTAACTTACATTGAAAAAACCGAACTGCCATGGTAGTTAAAAATATGAGAGATCTGCTCAACTATGTTGAAGAGCAAAAGAAGATTCGAGCTGCGGAGCATAGACGCAAGTTCGCGCATCACGGTGAATGTGGTGGACTAACTGACAAAGAGTGGTTTTCAATCAAACACGGTCAAAAATCTAGTTTTCCAAAAGCTAGGAAGTTCACCCATCACAAGATGTGGCGCGAAACAGGTAGTAAATATACAGTCGAACAACTAAAACAAATAGCAAAATCATGAGTAAAATGAAAGAACTAGAGCAAGTGGCAGAGTTTATGGCTACAACAGCTAAAGAAACACTAATGCAAAATGCAGAGTGGGCAATCGATGGTACATCATTAGAAGAACTAGAAGGTGATGATTATTATGATGCTTTAGAGGAATTGGTAAGTAAAACTATTGAAATCCTTTACAAACAAAACGAAACAACTACTGGATAATATAATAAACAACAAATATGTATTGTAGATGCGGAAATACTGTGCACCCTGTGCGAATAGACTTAGGTTACAAAACTTGTGTTAAGTGCTCAACCACTCAAACTTACAGCTATGTACCAATCATCGAGCACAAGACAGGCAATACTATTCAAATCGTCAGCCAAGAAGTATCAGCGAGTGTGCACAGAGCTTGGCGACGTAAATAGACTGTCGCGGTGTGTACTCAGGGAGGAGATGACACCGCAGGTCTAAATAGGCGGCGGCATACTGGTCACGTTAGTACAATTAAAGGCGAACTTGATTCGGCTCGATGCGTACAAAACAGAAAGAGCGGATAAATGACAATACTAGTTAACTACCAGTCCGTAACTGCTGCCTTCAAGGGCGTGAAATGGTTAGTCAAGGCAGTGTCTTAGTAAGTCTAGACCGGCAATGTCACCTTGAAACGCAGGTTCGATTCCTGCCACGTCCACTATATTACAAACAAAATTCATTATCTAATGGATAATATATACGATTATGACTAAAATTAAAACACTTAAACAACGGCTTAAACCAGAGATCAAAGCAAAGCTTGAGTCTAATGACCGTAAATATTCTGAAGTAGTGCGCAGTTTATTTATAAAACTAGACAAAACTAAGTTTATCAGTGAGTTAAAAATTTGCGATATTCGCACGTTACACTCTTTTTCTGATACAAGTTTAAACAACCTTAACGCTTATGACATAATGTGGTGTGAGCACTTATTTGATGACAATGACTGATACAACTAAATTACAAGCGCACGATAAAGCTTTTGCAAATATGCATCAGTTATCTATCGAAATGGCTCAAACCAGACTTCAACTAGAAGGCAAGATGTCAAGTATATTTGACGAAGAGCAATTACAAGCTACATTGGATTCTCAGTTAAGAGACTTCGATGCATGGAATTATATAGCAACTTTAATAGAAAAAGATTATGGAAAACACAGTTACGTTGATGAAATACTTGGGTATCAACGAGATTACGACTTCGCGGCAGAAGGCTAATGGTACAAGAGCTTTTGAAACTCCGTTTAAAATACGTAGAAAACCAGTAAGATTTTATTCTTACAAAAGAGGTTATGTTCGTATTGATAGAAACTGCCACTCGATGTACCAAATAAACAAGACGTATAACGTTGATTATAAGGCAGTTGGATGGGACGGTAATTTTTACGAAACCAAAAGCGTAAAACGTATTATGATATACAACGAAGAATCTAGACTAAAATATATTCTAAAGTATATAATGAAGAACTATTTTAAATGGAATAACAATGACAGATAATAAATTAAAACTAGACGAGGAGCTTGTGCGGCAATTGCTTGCAGAGGACAATGTCACTGTTGCTGAAGATACTAGCTTTGCTATTATGCTTGAGCGTACTAAAGACCATTTTGACTTTGAAATAACAGATGGTTGGGCTAAAAATCCTGACATGATGTTTTACACAGAGACAACATCTGATGGTTATGAAGTGTGGGTGGCAACAGACGATGATCAACGACCATCAATCAATGAAGATATATACTACTATGAAAGTGATTGGCTTGAAAAGATGGCTGACGCTATGACAGATGGTTTGACTATTTACTTTCAAGAACTCAACGATGATAACTACGAATTTGAAGAAGTTGTACAAAATGTATACGAAGAGTACTACAATGACAAAAGACAAGAACTAATTGAAAAACTAATTGATGACGGATATGAGTGGGAAGAATAATGATACAGGTCAAAAGCCATTACCAAAATGGTATGATGGCGCTATATATACTAAATGGGAGACGGTAACCAACCCGTTTTCAGGTCAATCAGAGTTGTTATCGCCTAATGAAGTTGCGATGTATGACTTAATTATGGGTTTAACTATGACGCTTGAGCGTACAGGTTACAGATCAGAAAAGCTAATAAAAGATCACAGAAGAGGTCTTGACTGGTTTAGAAAAGCAAACCCTGAAGCATATATGACTTTGCTAGACTAGCAACACAGGACGTAATGGTTAATACAAGTTCGATTCTTGTACGTCCACTAACTTTAAAATTAATTATTATGCCTAACATGAGTTATTGCCGGTTTGAAAACACGGTAAACGACATGCAAGATTGTTTAAATGCAATCGAAGATCGTGAAGTAAACGATCTAAGCAACTACGAGGTAAGAGCTTTACAGCATTTTTT
>JAAGZR010000457.1 GCA_024206155.1 Aliivibrio sp. | reverse complement strand
TTTGGATTCTCGAGAAAACCGACATAGTGTACCCCTAATAGAGTTTGTTGGGAAGACGTCAGTGACGGACAAGTTTAGATCACTACGCGATGTGGATCGCTAGTTTAGTGGTTACCGGGAGAATCGGGCATTAAAGGTCCCCAATTGTGCCCAAATCGATGCAATAGGTAGGTTTTTCGGTAGTCATTCATCTAGTAGCCAAAAAAAATCGCAAATTATTCCCCGAGGAAATCGAATCGAATCTACACAGAATCATCGAAGCATTCTGGCATTGATTTTCGTTATAGCGATAACCTGGGTATGTTTATGCTTACCTGCGCGTTTTTCGCAGGACCTTGTTTCCATCATGGAATTCGAAGGAAATAATAAAGACACAAAGCCAACATTGTTAGATCAAAATTGCAGAAACCCCAAACAGCGCTTGGACACTAAGGCCTACAGCGTTTTTCACAGGCATATATAACAGCATTTAGTTAAGAATCCGTTCTATTCAAAGTGCCATGTGTAAAGTAAAGTAAATGTAAACGTAAAGGGAGTAACCTGCTGTTGTTTTCATTTGTGCAAGTGGCTATTTCTCCTTGTTACGTCCATTTTATACAGTGCATTCCTGACCTGCAAACGTCCTCTACCCCTTTTACACTAGGATATTTTTTACCTATTTGACTCCTTACATAAATGCCAGTCGTAAAGGACAAGGTTCTTGCTTCTGTTCTAAATAGCATTTGACGGTAATCCAAACCCTATCAATCTTAATCGTAAAGTCGGTTGTAAAAACCGACATTAAGCCTTCGATCTCGGTTGCATGCTGCGTATGCATGGAAGCACCGGCGGGACTAACTTTCAACAACATATTCCCAGGCGAATAGGCCGTAGAAACAAGCTTGACCAAGAGTCCTACTGATATTCGGTTGGGCTAAGAGCTCAACTCAACTGGTATTCGGTTACAATAGTGAAGAAGTGCAGTTCAGGTTGTGCAGGCATACAGTACCAAATGCAAGGGGCTTAATGGAACCTTAACAGTAAACCTTAAGATTGTCGGTTACCCTAATCCAAAACTCCAACCCTAAACCCTACAACTCCAACCCCAACCCTGTGCACATCTCTATTGTTGTGATTACAATTTACTCTAACCCTAGCCCCAACATTCTAGTCCTAAATCCTATCCCTAATGTCGTGATATAAGAATGGGTGACGATAATAGAACTGCATACGTGTTTGTGCAACGAAATGAGCCTATTTGGAGTGCTTGAGAAGAGTGTAAGTGATGACAGCGGAGACTGGGACTAGTCAAATGATAGATAGGGGTGACAAGATGGCAGAGTTGAAGAAGCATCAAGTGGAAGTATTGCAATCGGTGAGAGTGTAGCTTGAATGCGCACATAAATTAAAGATGGAAATGGCACAGAATGTGGGGATATGAATGTACTTGTTTTTTTCGTACCCCCACCTCATTGTGAGCATGCCCACCATAGGCTTTGCCAGAAAATATGCTGAAAAATGCTATTGACAGGATCTCCACCGCAATAGAGTTGTGTACAGAAGATAAGGATGTTGCTGCCATGGTAAAGAAAGCATTTGATACAGAAGGAGGTACCTGGCACTGCATAGTTGGCATATCATTTGGCTGCTCTGTTACTCATGAAACGATGTATATGACATTTCTTCGCATCAATCACAAGTATGTTATACTATTTAAATCCTCAGAGTGAACAAATAAGGTTAATGGTGCAGTTGCCCTTTGCATTGGTGCTATGCATTATATTCATCTACGTAGAACAAAGTAGAGATGATAAAATAATAATCCGAGAACCAGCTAGCTCTAAACGCTGACTTTTTCTCATTGATGCTTGGAAGTATGCTTTTGTTTTATAAAAATGGAGGACTCGGTCCCTCACCTCACACCGAATACCTAGAAAGCCACGTGCTCTACTTGAACACATGATACTATAGTGTGGTAACAGAGAGGGTTGAAGAAATGCTATGTATGCATATTAATTAACTCTGGTACTCACAACGTAAATTTTGCTAACAGATCAAACTATGGTATGCTACTATCCTATTACATGTCGCTTCATACAGCCCCCCATTTGCTAGAAGGTGTTATATACCACGTTCTTCTGTCATTCTCATAGGCAATTGATGTGTTAGAGTTTGAGGGAGTAATAATTGGCTTAGAATTTATCACTTCTTCGTTCTGTAGTCTCCAGGTGAAAAGAAAGTTGCGAGTAAGCAGATCACGCGCTTTTGTACTATGAACAGCAGCTATCGTTTGCACTAGATATAGGAGAACTTACCTCTCCAAATGGTAAAATCAGCTCTAATTGCATTCTACGCCCTAAGCTATTTTCCACCTTAGAGGCAGGGTGGGTTATGAATGCATGTGCTGTTTCAGGGTGGCCGAAATAGTAGTATACACACATTCGTACCTTATCTCTCAACTTCTTCCACTGCATAGTGTTGAATGCTCCTGCCGTTTCTCCCCAGAAGCCTGAGGAGTATCATTATGTCAAAGTCTTTACAAGGGCCAGTGTCAGATTAGTACTCAAACCCCAAACAAACGCTGATAACAGATCATATTGAAAGTGAAAAATTCAAGAGTGCCAGTTTTCCCCTTAGGACCCAACAATTTCCTGTCATGACTGCTACCTTCAAACACAGTCGAATTGGGGCATTCTATAGACATTGTAGCCAGCACTTGCTGTAAAGAGGCGGAGGGGAAGACAATTAGGTCTATATAATGAGAGAGCCATATTTAATAAGGGAAGAAATTGTGAGAGGGATTATGCACCTGCACATGCTCTAATGTGGTCGATTCCGTAACCTTTGCCCAGAGTTTCAATTTGGGGGGATGAAAAAGTGTCGACGAGTGCCTGTTGATTTTTGTCCTTTTAATATGCTTTGCCCTGCAAAATATAAAGGAGTGAGGCTGGTCGACCGCTGCCCCCCAGCACAGAGAGCTGGGGGGCACTAACAATCTAGTATACATGAGTCATGCATTTCACCATATACCTAGCATTTGAGACCCTGGTGAATGGTAAATTAAGTTTCTTCGCCTGTCTATCATTGAAAATGTCACAGTCTCAATAATGTCAGTTGCGCAGGTGCTCTACTACCCAACAACATTTGCTTGCTCATTTTCTAACATTGTATCCAATTCGTGCTGCAGTGCATGTAATATCTCACGTAGCTCTGCAGCAGGACAGTCACATGACAAGGCAAAACTGAGTAAAAAATTAAATGGGGAATTTTTTTATCGGGGTGATCTTTAGGCCGCTGCGCAAAGTGTAAAATGGAACTACTTACCCTTCCATTCTTTTTCCCAGTGACAGAAAATGCTTTATATGCTTGCTTTTCAATCCCAAAAAAATTATTTTACTATCTAAAGGTACCTTACAGAATGGTAAATTACAGAGAAAAAAAGAAAAAAGCATATTGTGATCTCTCGTCTCACATTTGCAGCCATATCAGCAAGAGCAGTAATGCTTGAGGCAGCCAATCTATGGCAACCAACATCATATGCAAGCTATGTTACCAAAGTAGGGCATTGGGAAGAGAAAATATTAGTATTTACATCAAGAGTAATATTGGACCTATTCCTGTGCATCTCTGGTACTGCACACCCCAGGCAGAAAAGGGATCGAGGAAGAGCATAAACTAGATCTTACATGTGCGTAAAGGCAATTATAATTGGTATTTGGTAGCCAACCGTACACCATACTTTGCATGGTCAGCTCGTTATCGCTCTGGCCCTCAACATCTCGAACAGAATTGTGCTGCTGTACCGCCACTAACTGCTTTACGCGTGAAAGGAGGCCCTCGAAATTTTCCACCTCGCTAAAATCAAAATCCGTAAATTCCCACGTCAATGATGTTGGCCCGTCTGACTTCGAGGGAAGAGGAGTCACAGAAGACGAGAAGTATGGCAAATCATTTCCACCTCTCCTTTGCCACCCCATGCTGCCTTTCGTAAAAGAGCTAATACCACAAATGCAATGTGAATTATCATGCGCAAGGTGACCATAGCGAAGCACGAGATCAAAAGACATCACGCAGAAGGGGAGTATAACCATCTCAATCCATTTAAAACCCCAAACTTAGCACGAATTCATCGTTTGGGCTGACGTAGACAGAACCAAGACAGATAAAAGGCTATTGCAATGGTACCACATGCCGCTGCCACCTCAATCAATGATTTGCAAAAAATCTCGGCTCAGCTGTGATGGTATTACTGCCCAGAGAGCAGGAATTGTTCTCTCCAATTTTTTCCTATAAGCTGTGTCTTTTACCATACCAAAGGAAGTGATGTTTACTCCTCCCTCCAAAGCGATTTCCATCTAGAGTTCGGTATGAAGCGATGGCGCCCCAGGCTAGTAGCGATGCTATCTGACAGCCAATTGACTATTTATGTCATTACACTTGTTGTGGGTCTAAATTTCAATTCAAAATTCAATTCATTCAAAAAGCTGGGCGAGGGACATGTCTCGGATGAGGAGTCTAATTCGCTGTGGTTCCTGGACATTGAAGGGAAAAGACTTTTTCAAAACAAAAAAAAAAGCAAAAAAATAATAATTTCAGTCAAAAATTGTATCGTAGCGACTCGTCTCTATTTACTACTCATGTTTCCACAGAAGAACGCAGCTCTGAATCTCGTGTGCGGTTGAATGTAGAGGAAGTTTTTGAACTATGTCTACTAGGAGCAAAGTACCGTACTTAGACCCTGCGGTCCGATTGTAACACACACATTGTAACATCCTATAAAAAGAAATTTGTATTCTCGAGAAAACCGACATAGTGTACCCCTAATAGAGTTTGTTGGGAAGACGTCAGTGACGGACAAGTTTAGATCACTACGCGATGTGGATCGCTAGTTTAGTGGTTACCAAGAGAATCGGGCATTAAAAGTCCCCAATTGTGCCCAAATCGACGCAATAGGTAGGGTTTTCGGTAGTCATTCATCTAGTAGCCAAAAAAAATCGCAAATTATTATCCCGAGAATATTAATCGAATCTTTTTCGCATTGAGTGAGTACAGCCATAGCCTGGTCATTTTTATGCTTATCTGCGCGTTCTTCGCAGGACCCTGTTTCCGTCATGGAATTCAAAGGAAATGATAAGGACACAAAACCAACATTGTTCGATCAAAATCGCGGAACGCCCCTACCGCGCTTGGACACTAAGGCCTACAGCGTTTTTAACAGGCATGTATAACAGCATTTAGTTAAGAATCCGTTCTATTCAAAGTACCATGTTAAAGTAAAGGGAGTGAAACGGCGCCATACACAACATAGGTGTATATTCGGTTGTGGTAGTACGTCGCGGCGCTCGGCCCGACTAATAGATCGAACTCCCCGTGAGTGAGTGATGCACTCGGGGACCTCTAATCACAATATATATATATATACATTTCGATATACCTCTCTGGCCACGGATCCGTCAGCCTATCAGGGAGTAACCTGCTGTTGTTTTCATTTGTGCAAGCGGCTATTTCTTCCTATTACGTCCAGTTTATACAGTGCATTCCTGACCTGTAACCGTGCTCTACCCCTTTTACACTAGGATATTTTTTCGCTATTTGACTCCTTACATAAATGCCACTAGCAAAGGGTAAGGTTCTTGCTTCTGTTATAAATAGCATTTGTACTTGGCTAAGCCTACAATCTTGCACCCTCCTTCCCTTCCCACTACAGGGTGGTACGTAGCTCAGATCTTATCGCTTCACCGCGTAGCATACCTGAAGTCATAGACATTTTTGACGTTATTTGGGCCAAGTTGTGCAAAACGCATGAAGTGGGTAAGTTGGTCATTTTGCTAAATATAAAGGAGAGGAAGTATGACATGGGTTAGAAATGCACCGAGCACCCTCTCTCCCCCCCCCACCCCTCTCTCGCTCTCAACTCTACAATCAAGTTGAGTTTGTTTTTTCTCCGCTGTGTTGTGAACAGGGAAACGCTCTTATCGTC
>JAAGZR010000456.1 GCA_024206155.1 Aliivibrio sp. | reverse complement strand
GTGGTGATTTTTATCATGTTTATTTACATGGTACCGCTACTCAATCAAACAGTAATTGGATAAGGAGTTGTCCTTATATTCGTCTAGGCGTTCGCTTAACTGAATATCTGAACATTATCATTTATGGGTTTTAAATCAAAAAAGTACAGTATTGAATCGACAGATTATGAAGTCGGTCAAGATAACATTAGTAAATGGGGCATGGATGTCCATAACACCGTTTTTATGGCCTCAGTTGGCTTATCTCTTCTCTTCATTATCACTCTTCTCGCACTACCACCGACAGACGCCAAAGCCGCGATTGATTCCATTAAAGGCTCAGTGTTAGCAAATTTTGACTTCCTCTTTATGTGGGGAGCTAACCTATTATTAATTTTAGCCATTATTATCGCGTTTTCACCTTTGGGTAAAATTCGTTTAGGTGGTGAAGGTGCAAAACCAGATTATTCAAAAGCCTCTTGGATCTCGATGCTATTTGCAGCAGGTATGGGTATTGGGCTTATATTCTGGGGTGTTGCAGAGCCAACCGCGTTCTTTACCAACTGGTTTGGAACCCCACTTAATGTAGAGCCTTTTACAGAAGCAGGTCGTGAATTTGCACTAGGCGCAACCGTCTTCCATTGGGGTTTACATGCGTGGGCTATCTATGGCATGACGGCACTTTGCCTTGCTTATTTTGTTTATAACAAAGGGTTGCCATTATCAATGCGCTCTGTGTTTTATCCACTATTAGGGGATCGCGTTTGGGGTAAAACGGGTGATGTGATTGATATTTTAACCGTATTAGTTACCTTGTTTGGTCTGGCAACGTCTCTTGGTTTGGGCGGCTCGCAAGCGGCGAGTGGTATTAGCCATGTTTTCGGAATGGAAAATAACATCTATCTGCAACAGGCTATTATTGTATTGATTATGGGCTTAGCTATTATCTCTGTTCTACGTGGTATAGATGGGGGCGTTAAGTTTCTTAGTAACCTAAATATGGTGATTGCCTTTATCTTCCTTGGTCTGATTGCTGTGTTGAACTTCACAACCGTATTGGATTCATTAGTTACGGCATTAACGGGCTATGTGAAAAACATTATTCCGCTAAGCCAAAACTCTGGCCGTGAGGACACAACGTGGTTGCACGGTTGGACTGTGTTCTATTGGGCATGGTGGGTTGCGTATGCCCCTTTCTTTGGTATGTTCGTAGCGCGTATCTCTAAAGGGCGAACCGTTCGTGAGTTCCTACTTTGTGTCATGCTTATTCCGACAGTGGTAACAACGGCTTGGATGTCTATCTTCGGCGGCGTGGCGATTCAACAAGTTATCGATAAAGTGGGCCTATTAGGCGCTCAACAAGGTATTACTGATGTCTCTTTAAGCTTGTTCCACATGCTAGATGCTTATCCGTTCGGGGATATTCTCTCTTTTATTGCCGTAGCACTGATCATCGTTTTCTTTGTGACAACGTTGGACTCAGGCTCTATCGTTATTGATGGCATGACAGCAGGCGGAAAATTAGAAGTACCAGTTAAACAGAAAGTAGTGTGGGCTGTAATCTCTGGTGCTATCGCCATGATTATGTTGTGGATTGGTGGTACTGAATCTATTCAAGCGCTGCAATCAATCACGATTATTGCCGCAATGCCGTTTACCATTATTCTGTTGCTTGGCAGTGCAAGTCTACTTAAAGGGCTACTGACGGAAGTTGAAAAGCCAAAGGTGGCGACTAAACGAGTTAACTAATCACATTAGCATTTAGCT
>JAAGZR010000051.1 GCA_024206155.1 Aliivibrio sp. | reverse complement strand
GCAGCCATTTCTATAATTGCGGTTTGGCCATCGCCAAGTAATCCGTAGAACCCTGTTACTTTCTCACCAAGAGGTGCTGTAACCGTATGTTCAATGATAGAACCACCAGTAGCGTCAATGAGTGATTGAACGGTCCCTTCACCGCCATCGGCCATCGGTAATTTAATATATTCAGCGTTAGGTAATACTTGTTTAAATCCAGCTTCAATTGCCGTAGCGACTTCCATCGCCGTTAAACTTTCTTTGTATGAGTCAGGAGCAATAACAATTTTGATTGGACGCTCGATGATTTTTTTTCCGATTACCGTGGCTGATTGCATGTGGGATCTCTTTCATCATGGAATAAGGGCTTCACTATAAAAATACTAGGGATAGGATTATACTGGAGGAAAATAGCTCAGTACTGTCTTTGGTTAAAAACGTGTGAGCTAACGTCAATTATCGTAAGGGTTTCCGATGGATTACGAATTTAAAAAAAATACACTCGATGGCACTTATCATGCAAACTTTTCTATGGGGCATGAAGCCATGGGACGTTGGTTGGTGGAAGATGTCGCAAAAGATACCGAACTATTGGCGGAGCTTTATCAGCAAATAGCAGCAGTAAAAAATACTCAAGATGAATGGAAACGCTCAGGTCAGGTGATGACACTTATCCTAAGTGATCAAGAAGTTATTGTGCAGGAAAACGTGCTGTTTGAAAACTCAGAAGAAGAGTTTGAAGAAGATATTCACATGTATGACGATGAATGTATTTCTGTGTGCGGGTTAGAGGATTTTGAAACTATGCTCCAAAGTTGGGAAGCGTTTATTCGACGCTTCTGATATTAGCTGTTATTGCTCAATACTAGGGAAAGGCTGCACTTATTTAGTGCAGTCTTTTTAGTTATTGGAAATAAATAACTTTAATGCATTGAATTTATTGTATTTTTAAAGTTGGCACACGAATTGGATTGTTAAACATAAGTTACAAATAATTCAAGGACTGAAGCATGAAAATAATCAATGCCATTATAAAGCCATTTAAATTAGATGATGTACGTGAAGCTCTTGCTGATGCTGGCGTCGATGGAATGACAGTATCAGAAGTAAAAGGGTTTGGTCGTCAGAAAGGCCATACTGAATTGTATCGAGGTGCAGAATACCAAGTCGATTTCTTGCCTAAGGTAAAACTCGAAATAGCAGTTCAAGCAGAGCATGTAGATAATATTATTGAGGCAATTACAAAAGCAGCACATACCGGAAAAATAGGTGATGGTAAGATTTTTGTGTATGACCTTCAGCAAGCGGTGCGTATTCGTACTGGCGAAACTGACACTGAAGCACTTTAAGGATAGAGGAAACAATTATGGAACTTTCAACAACCGTATCAGAACTTCGTTATGCCCTAGATACCTTTTTCTTTTTAATGTCAGGTGCTTTGGTTATGTGGATGGCAGCTGGTTTTGCCATGTTGGAGGCGGGTTTAGTTCGCTCAAAAAATACTACCGAAATCTTAACTAAGAACTTGTGTTTATACGCGATTGCTTGCACCACCTATTTAGTTGTCGGCTATAACATCATGTATGTCGATAATACAGCAGGTGGGATCATGCCGTCTATTGGGGCTTTAATCGGCACTCAATCAGAAGGGGCTGATCATTCACTAGAGTCTGACTTCTTTTTCCAAGTGGTTTTTGTTGCAACAGCAATGTCAGTAGTATCTGGTGCAGTGGCTGAACGTATGAAACTTTGGTCTTTCCTTGTGTTCTCTGCCATCTTAACAGCCTTTATTTATCCAATGGAAGGGTATTGGACATGGGGTGGTGGCTTCTTATCTGAAGCGGGATTTAGTGACTTTGCTGGTTCTGGTATTGTACATATGGCTGGTGCTTCAGCCGCATTAGCAGGTGTGCTATTACTTGGTGCACGTAAAGGTAAGTATGGTAAGAAAGGCCAAATTTACCCAATTCCTGGTTCTAATATGCCATTGGCAACATTAGGTACCTTCATCTTATGGTTTGGTTGGTTCGGATTTAACGGAGGTTCTCAATTAATGATTTCAGATTTTGAGAATGCAACCGCAGTAGGTCAAATCTTTTTGAATACCAATGCAGCAGCTGCAGCAGGTGCAATCATAGCGTTATTCGTATGTAAAACTACGTGGGGCAAAGCCGATTTGACCATGGTACTAAATGGTGCGTTAGCTGGGCTTGTAGCGATTACGGCGGATCCTTTATCTCCATCGCCATTGGCCGCAGTGAGTATTGGTGCAGTGGCTGGTGCATTGGTTGTCTTTAGTATTGTTGGGTTTGATAAAATTAAGATTGATGATCCAGTGGGTGCGATTTCTGTTCATGGCGTATGTGGTTTATTTGGTTTGATGATTGTTCCACTTAATAATGCAGATGCAACCTTTGGTGCTCAATTATTCGGAGCCGTTGTTATTTTTGCTTGGGTATTTGGTGCTAGTATAGTTGTTTGGGCGATATTAAAAGCAACCATGGGTATTCGCGTATCAGAGGATGAAGAGCTTGAAGGGATGGATATTCACGATTGTGGAATAGATGCTTACCCTGAGTTTGTTAGTGTGAAATAAAGCTTAGTTAATATTTATTTACAAATTATGAAGCCCCAACATGAATTATGTTGGGGCTTTTTTGATAAATAATGCGTGAGATCATTGCCATTTAATAATTGCTTTGTATAATAGCGATATTGATAAGTATTCTTATTACCATTTGTAACTAGAGAAATTTAAAGGAATATCATGAAAAAGTTATTATCAGCTTCTGCACTAATCGCAGGTATGTTTGCACCAAGTGTTATGGCTGCTGAAGAAGTTAATGTTTACTCTTACCGCCAACCTTTCTTGGTTGAGCCAATGTTTAAAGAGTTTACCAAAGAGACTGGTATTAAAGTTAACGTGAAATTTGCTAAAAAAGGCTTGGCTGAAAAGCTAGCTCAAGAAGGTGAATTAAGTCCTGCTGATGTTATCTTAACAACGGATATTAGTCGTCTTGCTGAGCTAACAAATAAAAATTTAGTTCAACCAGTAGATAGTAAAACGATTGATGCTAACGTTCCTGCTCAGTACCGTGATTCAGACGATGAGTGGTTCGCACTAACTTTACGTGCTCGAAACGTATATTCATCTCGTGACCGTGTTGGTAAGTTAGGTGCTGATTTTGATTACGTTGACTTAGCAAACCCAGAGTGGAAAGGCAAAATCTGTACTCGTAGTGGTAAGCATCCTTATAATGTCTCTCTTGTATCAGCGATGATCGCTCATCATGGTGAAGCAGAAACAAAAACATGGTTAGAAGGTGTAAAAGACAATTTAGCTCGTAAACCACAAGGTAATGATCGTGCTCAAGTCAAGGCGATTAAAGAAGGTCTTTGTGATCTTGCTTTAGGTAATAGTTACTACCTAGGTAAAATGGTTAACGATCCTAAACAAGTACCATGGGCTGAATCGGTATACATTAACTTCCCAAATCAAAATACTGATGGTACTCATGTTAATGTGAGTGGTATGGCGATGGCTAAATATGCACCAAATAAAGACAATGCATTAAAACTAATGGAATTCTTAACAGGTGATGTTGCACAAGGTATGTACGCTGAAGTCAACTATGAATACCCAGTAAAACCTGGTGTTAAGCCTTCTAAATTAGTGGCCTCGTGGGGGAGCTTTAAGGCAGATACACTATCTTTAGATACGATTGCAGATAACCACACTAAAGCAATTAAACTTTTAGATGAAGTTAAGTTTGATCTTTAATTTGATATTTACTACCGGTGAGGTAACAATACCTCACCATTTAAAAAAAGAGCCTTGCAGTTTAGGCAATGAAAGATAAATTATTATTCTGGAAAACCAGTAGTTGGGGTTTATCTCTACTACTGGTTTTGCCGATCTTAGCGATCCTATATACCGCACTAGGTAATACCGATGATATATTTACTCATCTGTTTAATACCGTGTTACCTACCTATACGTTAAATACGGTGTTATTAGTATTTGGTGCGATGTTCTTTTCCTTAATTTTAGGTGTACCTTCTGCATGGTTTATGGCCATGTGTCGTGTGCCTTCCTCTTCAATATTGCAATGGGCATTGGTGCTTCCTTTGGCAATGCCTGCTTATATTGTTGGTTATATCTACACCGATTGGCTAGATTTTGCTGGACCTATCCAAGTATTGCTTCGAGATATTACTGGGTGGCAATCCTACGGGGATTATTGGTTCCCTGATATTCGTACCTTAACCGGTGCTATTCTTGTGATGTCTTTAGTGCTCTATCCCTACGTATATTTACTTGCTCGTGCTGCATTCATGGAGCAAAACATCAGTTTGTTGCAATCAGCTCGTCTATTAAAGTGTACACCTTGGGAAAGCTTTAAGCGTATATCGCTACCTCTTGCCAGGCCTTCTATTGCGGTTGCTTTGTCTTTAGTAGCGATGGAAGCGTTAGGAGATTTCGGTACGGTTAGCTATTTTGCTGTTAATACGTTAACGACGGCGGTTTATGATACGTGGTTAGGCTACTCGAATTTGAATGCGGCTGCGAAAGTCTCTGCATTTATGTTGATGGGGATCCTATTGCTCATCAGTGGTGAGCGATATAGCCGTCGTAAACAAAAAATGTTTCAAGAGAAATTTAATACGACGGAAGAATTTCAATATGACCTTTATGGCTGGAAAAAATGGGCTGCATTCACTTGGTGCTGGGGACTAGTCTCGATTGCTTTTATTTTTCCATTATTGCAGCTAATTAGTTATTCTTTTCATTACTTTGAAGATAGTTGGACTGCAGAGTTTCAAGAGTATGCGGTAAATAGTCTATACGTATCTTCTATTGCTGCCATTATCGCTGTAATTATTGCTTTGGTGGTGAATTTTTTACACCGTTTACAACCAAATAATAAATGGAGTGTAATGCCAATGCGTTTGGCATCTCTTGGCTATGCAGTTCCCGGAACCGTGCTTGCTATTGGGGTCATGCTACCAATGATAGGGTTGGATCATCTTGTTAATGATATTTCAAAACAATTAGGCTTTGGAATGGTTGGCTTAATTTTCTCGGGTTCAATCTTCGCGTTAATTTTTGCATCTGTAACTCGCTTTTCAGCCGTTGCTATTGGGTCGATTGAAAGTAATTTAAATAAAATCCCCCCTTCATTAGACATGGCATCACGCACTTTAGGTTGTGGGACGTGGTCGATGTTACGTCGAGTGCATTTTCCATTAATTCGTCGTGGTTGCTTAATCGCTGGTTTATTGGTGTTTATAGAAACGATGAAAGAGTTAAATGCAGCACTGTTATTGCGTCCATTTAACTTTGAAACGCTTGCAACGTATGTATTTAACTTTGCTTCTGATGAGCAATTAGAAATTGCAGCAATGCCTGCAGTATTATTGGTTTTAGTTGGCTTGATCCCGTTGATTATAGTTAACCGTTCTCTGGAGCAACATCATTAATGAATTCTGCATTATCTATCTCTAATTTGACTTGTCGTTATCATGATCAAGATATCCTGACTCAGCTATCACTAAATGTTGAGTCTGGTGAAATAGTCTGTCTACTTGGGGCGAGTGGCTGCGGTAAAACAACATTATTAAAAGCGATTGCTGGTCTTTTGCCTTTATCTGAAGGTGAAATGAATCTTAATGGAAAGGTGATTACTGACAGTGATACCTGGTTACCGCCAGAGCAGCGAAATATAGGTATGATCTTTCAAGATTATGCATTGTTTCCCCATCTTACGGTAAATGAAAATATCGGTTTTGGCTTAAAGAGCTGGGAAAAACAGCGGGCGACAGAAAAAGTTGAATCTATGCTTCATCTTGTGCATTTAAGTGGCTTTGGAGATCGTTATCCTCATCAATTATCAGGTGGCCAACAACAGCGTGTTGCTATTGCAAGAGCACTAGCTAGTGAGCCAGACCTTCTGCTATTGGATGAACCATTCTCTAATATTGATACTCAAGTACGTCATGATTTAATTAAAGAAATTCGCCGTATTTTTAAAGCTCAAGGCGTAACTGCAATTTTTGTTACTCACAGCCGTGAAGAGGCCTTTGCTTTCTCTGATAAATTAGCGGTAATGAATCACGGTGTGATAGAGCAGTTTGGTAGTGCGAATGATTTATACTATTCACCAAACAGTCGCTTTGTTGCTGATTTCTTAGGTGGTGGCTCGTACGTATCAGGCATCATTGATCAAAATGGCAATATTGAAACTGCCGTTGGCTTCATTTCTTGTGGTCGCAGTTCTGATGATCTTAATAAAAAAGCAGAAGTGTTGCTTCGCCCACAGAATATAACCTTGTATCGAGATAATTCGGGAGAGGCGGTAGTGCAAGAGCTGCAATTCATGGGAGATACTTGCCGTTATATTGTTGAGCTTAATGGTAATCAACTTATTGGTGTTTCTAATGACGCATTATCGAATGGGGAGAAAGTGAGAGTAGATATTAAACCTCATTGCCCAATTGTTTTTGTTCAAGAAAATAAATAAAAAGAACCCAGCTAATAGACTCAAGTATTAGCTGGGTTAATTCTTTAGAACTTTTGTTTTAGTTAAAACGTAGAAACTAAAGAGAAAGGAAAGCTTTCATTTGATTCAGTACTTTTTCTGCTGTTAGTTGGTCTTCCATTTCAGCAAAAATTCTTAGCAATGGCTCTGTTCCTGAGAAGCGAGCAATAACCCAACCACCATTTTTGAAATAGACTTTCGCACCATCTTCATAGCTTACCTTTTCTATTTCGTGTTCAAATTCTGGTAGTTGCTTTTCAATATAAATTTTATTGAACAGCGCTTCTTTTTCACTTGATTTAAAAGTACAGTCGCCTTCGGCAGTATAGGCATAACCATATTTAGCATAAATTTCATCAAGCATTTCAGAGAGTTTTTTACCTGTCACACTGATCATTTCAACAAGTAAACTTGAAGCGAATACGCCATCTTTACCTTTAATGTGGCCACGAATCGTTAAACCACCTGAACTTTCACCGCCCAATAAAGAATCGTCAGCTTCCATTTGTGAGCTGATATGCTTAAAGCCTACAGGAACCTCATAGCTCTTTTCACCATGATCAGCTGCCACTCTGTCTAATAAATGAGTGGTTGCGATATTACGTACAACAGAGCCTTTCCAGCCTTTATACTCAAGTAGATAGTAATAAAGCAGCAATAACACTTCATTTGGATGAATAAAGTTGCCTTTCTCATCAATAATACCTAAGCGGTCAGCATCACCATCAGTACCGATACCAATATCATAGCCATCATGAGCAACTAAGTGCTTTAAGCGATATAGCGTTGCTGCATTTGGGGATGGCATAAGACCACCAAAAGAAGGGTTTTCACCATCATTGATAACGTCAACATCACAGCGAGCGCTAATTAATACAGTTTGTAGGGCATTTTTTGCTACACCAAACATAGGGTCGATTAATACACGTAAATTCGCTTTTTTAATGGCTTCCATGTCGATGAAATTAACGATGGAATCAACGAATGCGTTCATTGGATTGATAATTTCAATGCAACCGTCGTTTAATGCTTCTTCAAAATCGACACTGCTAACATCTTGCTGTGTTAGGTGAGCAACTTGTTGTTCAATTTTTTGAGTTATGATTTCATCAGCATCGCGTCCGCCTTCAATAAAGACTTTAACGCCATTGTAATCCGCAGGGTTGTGAGAGGCAGTAATACAAGCTGAATAAATACATCCCATCTCTTTTGCTTGGAACATAACAATAGGTGTTGGAACGAATCGGTCAATAAAGCTGACTTTAATACCGTTTGCCGCGACGACTTCCGCAAACCATTTACCCGCCTTATCTGAAAGGAAGCGACGGTCATAGCCAATGACAAAGCCTTTTTCTTGCGCTTGCTCATTGATCATAATATTAGATAACGCTTGAGCGACAAGGCGTACATTATCTTTAGTGAATTCTTCACCAATAAAAGCGCGCCATCCGCCAGTACCAAATTGAATCATTGTAAATTCCTTTTAGAGTAAGGAGCTTGCTATAAGCCCCTTACTTTTATCATTTAAATTAAGCTTTATTTAAAATGTGCTTAACCCATGATTACGATAACGTCATTAACACTGCCTTCCGCTTGAACAGGAACTGCACCGTTGATTTCTTCGCCATTGATCGTGATTGATTGAACGCCTTTACTTACTGAATTCGGGTTTTTAACTTGAATGTTGTAAGTCGCTCCACGCCATTGACGTGTCACTGAGAACTCAGGCCAATTAGTTGGAATACAAGGGTCAATAGTTAAGCCTTCAAAGCCAACACGAACACCAAGAATAAAGTTAGTTACCGCAAAGTAAGCCCAACCAGAAGTACCTGTTAACCAAGGGTGGTTAGCTCGGCCGTGATCTTGATGATCTTTACCCATGATAAATTGTACGTATGAGTATGGTTCTGCAACACGCTTTTCAATCATGTCATTTTGGTTGTATGGGTTTAGTGCGTCGTAGAATTTCATTGCACGGTCACCACGACCCAGTTTTGCCTCAGCTACCCAAGCCCATGGGTTTGGATGAGAGAAGATCGCGCCATTCTCTTTTACGCCTTGGTAAACACGAGTAACAAAACCGATATCATCGTTTGGTGTTGCGAATGAAGGTGAATTTAGGTGCAAGCCGTATTCAGAGAATAAGTTCTCATCAACCGCATCCATCGCTTTCTCACCGCGCTCTTGAGATACTGCACCAGATAAAACCGCTAGTGTGTTTGATTCAAGATGAACACGACCTTCAGTTTGCTGCGCTGTACCAATTTTGTCGCCATCTTTGGTTAGACCACGAATGTACCAACCGCCTTCTTCATCCCAAAGATGAGTTTCACACGCTTCGCGTACATTAGCTGCCATTTCCGAGTATTTAGTTACATCAGCGTCATTATTTCGGAATTTTGCTAAATCTAGGAATTCTTCTAATGCCCAGAAATGTAAGAATGAAACCATTGATGATTCACCCCCGCCCAAGTTCAGGCAGTCATTCCAGTCAGCACGTAAACCTTTACAAATACCAGTACGACCAACGTATTCTGCAGAGAAATCTAACGCGGCTTTCATGTGCTCATAAACTGTTGCGTTACCGCCATCAGCGTATGGGATCACTTCGTCGAAGAAAGAGTGTTCGCCAGTTTCCATTACATATTTGATGATAGTAGGAACGATCCATAAATGGTCATCAGAGCACGTATCTTCAATACCGTGGATTTTATCGTCATCTGATGGAGTAGGAACAACGGTAGGTGATTTTGATGGTTTCACATCTGCTTTTGCAGGATCGAACCAGTCAGGATCAAATAAGTGTAGACCGTAACCCGCTTTAACTTGGCCACGTAATAAATCAACAATACGTTTACGAGTCATTTCTGGGTTTGCATGAGGTACAGAGATCGCATCTTGAGCCGTATCACGGTAACCAAGACCCGTACGTCCACCTACTTCGATGAATGAAGCGAAACGAGACCAAACCACACAGGTTTCAGCTTGATAAAGTGTCCAAGTATTGATCATTGTATCCAAACCTTCGTTTGGTGATTTAACTTGGAATTTATCGCAACGCTCACTCCAGTGATCTTTAATCTCTTGGAAAGCGGCATCTACATTAGCTACATCTTGGTATTTTTGACGTAGACGCTCACCATTGCCTTTACCTAGACCAAGAACGTAAGCAAAACGAACTTCTTCGCCCGGTTGAATAGTGAATTGCTTATGAAGCGAACCACAGTGGTTGTAACAGGTTTGAGCCGAGTTAGAGCATTGACCTTTTTCAACTGCAATTGGATTTGCTTCATCACGGTATGCGCCTAAGAAGCTGTCACGTTGGCCATCATATGAGTCTGGGTCAAAAGTAGACGCTAAGTAGTAGAAACCTTCAAAATCATTGGTGTTGTAGTAAAGATCGTATTCGATCACGCCTTCATTGTAAGAGGTACCAGCAGAGTACAATGACATTTGATGGTTTTGGTTATCTGATTGGATATGGCTGAATGAGAATTCAACAAAAGAGAATGCAGAGATAACACGAGGCTTATCGCTAGTATTCTTAATAACCACATCCCACACTTCAGCGTCTTCACCTTTTGGAACAAATAAGGTTTTAGTTGCTTCAATGCCGTTGTAATCACATTTGAACTTAGAGTAAGACAGGCCGTGACGAACTTCGTAGCTTGCTTCATCTAAGCTTTTTGCAACAGGCTGCCATGAGATAGACCAGTAATCGCCTGTTTCATCATCACGCAAGTAAACATAGTGTCCAGGGCGATCAAATGTGCCGTTTGGACGGAATTTAGTAACACGGTTGTACTCTGGAGAGTTATAGAAAGAGTAACCGCCAGCATTGTGAGAAATAACTGTACAGAATTTCTCCGTACCTAAATAGTTAGTCCATGGTGCTGGTACGTCAGGGCGAGTGATTACGTATTCACGGTTATCGTTATCAAAAAAGCCGTATTTCATTGTTTTATCCTTAACTAAAATACTAATAATTGGGTGACTTATGGTTGACGGAAATTAATACCCTGACGTGTTAGGGTTGGTAATCGTCCATTTAACCTTGATAAAAAGTCTGTCCAGTTTCTGTGTTGTTTTTGTGTCCACATTCCTTCAGACATAGCTAAAAGGCGTGGGAAAATCATGTAGTCCATACGCTCTTGGTTATTGATGATTTCACACCAAAGCGCGCATTGAATCCCAAGAATTCGTTTACGAATAGGGTCGTTGTCAGCAAGTTCTGCTAATGGTTCATAGCTATATGCATCTTCAAGAGGAAGGACGTTAGCCCAATCTACTCCAGGTTCTTCTGGGCCGTAATCTTGCGCCATATCTAAGTAAGTCGTTTGTCCTGGTTGGAGTACCACATCAAAGCCTTGTTTTGCACAGTTAAGTGCTGCTTCTTCGCTTAACCAAGAATAGATAATAGTATCTTTACTTACTTTATTTCCGTGCTGTGCTTCTTCCCACCCAAGCATTCTTTTACCAAGCTGCTTTAATTTAGTTTCAGCGTGGCGAAGTAGGTGGCCTTGAAGTTCAACTGGATCGCTATAGCCTTGTTGTTTCATTAGTTCTTGGCATTTTGAGCTGTCTGTCCAAACGCCTTTTGGAACTTCATCAGCTCCGATGTGAACATATGGAGCCGGGAAAAGTGCAGCAACTTCTTCAAGTACCTTATCAATAAAGGTGTAGGTTCCTTCTAACGCGGGAGAAAGTACATTGTCTGTATAATGTTGAATACTGCGGTAATTAGAGTGATCTTCTTGATCTATCAATAAGTGAGGTAATGCTTTAATAGCAGCACGACAATGCCCAGGGATATCAATTTCAGGGATCACGGTAATACCACGAACTTCAGCGTAAGCGATCACTTCTTTAATTTCTTTTTGTGAGTAAAAGCCACCATGAGAGCGAGCAACATGCGTATATTGAGGCTCTAAAAGATGGTTAGAACCACGCCAAGCACCAACTTGGGTTAATTC
Organism: Aliivibrio sp.; assembly: GCA_024206155.1. Classification (GTDB taxonomy): domain Bacteria; phylum Pseudomonadota; class Gammaproteobacteria; order Enterobacterales; family Vibrionaceae; genus Aliivibrio. The sequence continues at coordinate 1,843 of JAAGZR010000051.1, read as the reverse complement.
TGGAAATGCTTTGATTTCAACGCGCCATCCTTCGTCATCAGTGAGATGCCAATGGAAAACATTGAATTTGTATTGAGCTAATTGATTGATTAATCGCTTTACTCGCTCAAGTGGATGGAAATGTCTTGCGCAATCTAACATCATGCCACGGTAGTGAAAGCGTGGTTGATCTTTAATTTTCACACATGATACCAACTGTGTTTCTTCATTAATTAATTGTAATAATGTAGCGCAAGCATGAGCAAAACCTTCAGTTGAACCAGCATGAAGAGTGACTTTATCTTCTGTCACTGAGACTTTGTAAGCCCCTCTATCAAGAGTTGGGTTCGCAATAAATTGGATCTTCCCACTATCGCTAATAGGGTGATTTTTTTTTGTAATTATCTCTAGCTCTTCACTTAACCATGTTGCTGGCCCTTCTGCTAAGTGAGTTTGAATTTGTAGTGAAACGTCATTTAAATTAAATAATCCATCAAGACGCTGCACTGATTCTGGTTTTGGAATTAATGATAATTCAGCGGGAGCCACTCTTGGTATTTGAGTTCGTTTAGTATGTGGTGATGCTAATACTATTGGAGAGATTGAAACTTCTAAAAATTGAGGTTTTTCGCTATCGGCAACGAATATCGCTGCATCATCAAGACCATCAGAAATAAAACGAAAAGGTGCAGTACCAATACTGAATTCAATGTAGTAATGGTTGTTTGCTTTTAGTATTTGGTTAGCATTTGGAATGAGTTTGCAGAAGCTACCCACTTGCTCCAAAGTGCCTTGAGTATTGCTATTTGGCGCAATAAAGCGATCAATCGTAAAATGAAATTGCCAATGATGAAGATCCACATCGCTTAAATTATGCAATGTTAAGCCAAAGCGACTTAAATTATCTTTTTCAGATAAGACTACGAGGTCTACACGATAATCCATCATCTTTTATCCTTATGAATGCTAGAACAAATTATGTTCTGTTTTTCCTGCCATCATGATGCCACCTTCAATAGCATCAAATTGTGGCTGTACTAAATATTGGCGAATAGAAGGGGATAACCACTCAACAATGCGTTCACCAATACTTCCCATAAGCGCAATCTTTGTTGCGCCTCTCTTATTTAATGCAGTTAAAAACATTTCAATATCAGCCGCGGTGTGTTGTAGCATTTCAATAGCAAGATCATCCCCTTGTAATGCGAATGAGAAAATTGCAGGAGAAAACTGTCCATAATCACATGGACGAGCCGTTTTTGACCAATCTACAATGCTGTCGATGTCATGATTAAAATGTGCTAATACATGTTCGGTAAGTGCTGTTGCTGGTTTTATCTCATCAGAGGCTAATAGAGTATATTGAATTAAACGAAGCCCCATAATAGCGCCGCCGCCTTGATCTGATATAGGGAACTCTCGACCACCAACCACATGTTGTTGGCCATCTTGAATATAAATCCCGCAAGAGCCTGTACCAGCAATCATAATGGCACCGTTTTCACCTTTATGAGCTCCTAAACATGCGCCGTAAGCATCGGTGTTAAGAACCATTGAGGCAAAAGGATGAGTTTGTTGCATAAAGTTATGCCAAGCGGATCTTTGTTCAGCGCCAGCAAGGGCAAGGCCCACATGCATTGCTGAAAAGTCACTTTCTGATAATTTACTTTGCGCTGCAGCTTGAGTGATAGCAGAAATGATCGAATCCATAGCGACATTAATACCAAGCAATATGTTGGCGCTGCCACTTTTGGCTTCACCAAGTAACTCACCTTGTGCATTGCGAATACGAGCGCGACACGAAGTACCACCACCATCAATACCTACGTATAAATGCGTCATGATTATGCTCCTTGCTCTGAGT